>CAZRMB010000037.1:8215-10927 GCA_964600925.1 uncultured Syntrophomonas sp. | reverse complement strand
ATGCCGGCATGCGCAGCCTTACCCTGAACGGTGTAGGATATTTCATTCTGACAAGGCGATTTAATAACGATCGTGCCGGGCGCTCCTCCGCTGTCCAGAGCATAAGCAATCTCTGCTTTCAAGCAGGAGTAATCGAACTGTTTGGCACCCAGCAGCCCCTGCTCTTCGCTTACCGTAAACAGCAATTCCAGGGGGGGATAATCCAAATGATTCTCGCGCAGCGTTTCGTAAGCTTCCAGAATAGCAGCTACCCCGGCTTTATCGTCGGAAGCCAGAATGGTTTTACCGGCACTGCGAATGATGCCGTCATCGCCCCGTTCAGGCTTGATGTCACCACCAGGAAAAACGGTGTCCATATGGGTTAGGAACATAAGTGGCTTGACATCTGCCGTACCAGCTATCCTGACCAGCAGGTTGCCCGAGTTTCCTTCCAGCATTTCACCTGCCTGATCTTCCACACAGACTGCGCCGCGATCATTAAAATACTGGATTAAATAATCACGGAAAGCAGCTTCTTCCCCCGAAGGCGAACTTATTGCAACCATTTTCATAAAATGCTGGACCAGTCGTTCTTCATTGACCATTGGTTTCACCTCTTCCGAATTGGTCGATTGCTTTTAGCAATTTGTTGTTTTCTATTGTGGCAGTCAGAGAATATTTTTCGGTATAAATATGCATGGCGATCAAGAATAACAAAAAGCTGATCCTTGCCGGCAGAGGCAACCATGCCGCCGCATACATGCCCAAGGCCAGGCCCAGAACGTTGGAACCGGCATCTCCCATCATGGCTCGTGCCTTTACGTCAGCGGGCAGATAACAGAGTACCGCTCCAAGTAAAGGGATCAACAGCAGAAAATCGACTTCCGCCAGAGCGAAAGCAGTGATCAACAGGAGAAAAAACAAATAACCCTTGACCGCCCGGCCTGGTCTCAGATCGAGCAGATTCATCATATTGGTAAACAAGGCCATAAGCAGTGTGTTTAAAATTACATTCCACCATGCTCCGCCCAGGGAAACAGCAATGAAAAAAGCAACGAATCCTCCCCCCAGCGCTTTGAGTCCGCCGGTCGTCAGCCGCCCGTGGAATAATGCGCCGAAGTGCCCTCTAAAACCCAGCGTGTCTCTTTGTCCAAGCATATCATCAATAAAGCCCAACAACGATATCGTCATTAATCCCAGTAGGAAGAACTGATAATTATTCTGCCCCTGACCCAGTAAAATATAAACCAAAAAGACCAGCATCACTGCCAGGGGAAAAGTAAGCCCCGCACTGACCGGGATATCGATGCCCTGATAATTCTTGCGCACTGCTCCGGTTTCCTTTAGCATCGGCAAAAGGAAAAAGAGAAGCAACCCCTCAGCGAGTGCCCCTCCCAGCCCGGCTATAATAACAATAAGCGCAGCATCCATTACATGCTCCCCCTTGTTTCCTTTCTGATCACCCTGAGCACATCCATATACTGCTTGCCCCGGTGGATAAAACCGCGCAGATCACGGCCGGTTTCGTTGTGGCTCATGGTGGTCTGCACCTCCATTAAGCGAAAGCCCTTGCGCAGCGCTTTTATGCTCATACCCAGTTCTACGCCGTAAGCTTCTTCAAACGGGGTTACTGCCAATAAAACTTCCCGGGTCATCGCCCGCTGGCCGCTTAAAGGTGCAGTAACCTCAATATTGCCTACCTTGCCGATCGCCCGGGCGGCAGTACCTTTGACCAGTCCGAACCCGCCTTTTTTCGTCGGCGGAGGAAAAGCGGCGATACATAAATCGCATTGATCATGTAAAACCGGCTCAATGATTTTATATGCTTCGGCCGCACTTGACCCCAGGTCGCCGTCGATAAAAGCAATTATATCAGTATCCAACAACGGTACCGCCGCATTCATGGCTCCACCCTTGCCGCGATTGGGTTTCAGATCCAGGACTTTTACCCCTTGCTCCCGCGCCAGTTGGGAGGTGTTATCCGCAGAACCATCATTGACAACCATGATCACCACTTCCATCGGCAGACTTTTAACAGCCTGAATGGTGGCAGCGATACGTTTCTCTTCATTGTATGCAGGAATAACTACCGTAATCGTCTTCAAGTTACGTTCTCCTTGTAAATTCCTGCGGCAGAACGGGCATAAATACAGTAGCGTTGGTCTTTATGCCGTAATTGCCGGGCTGATCGTTAATAGCCAGCACCAATGAAATCTGCCCCACACTCATGTCAATATTGTCGATCGTACTGATACTGAATTTTTGGTAATACTTCATATATGACAACTTAACTTGAGAACTTTCCGTGCCGATTACCTGGATCCCATCCTCCAGCAACGTCTTAATGAGTGTGCTGTCAAAACCCTCGGGAAAAGACTGGACCAGGGTATCACTGCCCCCGATCAGGATAACCGTGTTGATAGGATTATTGTTGGTATAAGCAATCTTTACGAGTTTATTTTCATTTAAAAATGCGCCCAAGGCTGGATCTGCCCGGTTGGTAAGCATCAGCGTCAGAGACTCGGCAACTTTTTGTCTTAAAATGTCTGAGGTCGTATTGCTTTCCAGGGCAAAATAATCGATCAACTTGGCCCGCAGTTTGCTGTCTTTCATATTAATGTTTTCCATTACCATCGTCTGACTGCCGACATTAGCCCCGGCCAGAGTCAGCGTATTGATAATTCCGCTCGGAATAGCCTGACTGCTGGAAACCACTACCGCAACATTGCGCCC
>CAZRMB010000037.1:1585-8115 GCA_964600925.1 uncultured Syntrophomonas sp. | reverse complement strand
GTAATTAATCCTCAACCGAAAAGCAATTTTATCTGCAGCCATAACAAGCTGAAAAATGGCTTGGTAGCAGGTGAAACCCACAATAAAACCAAAATGGGAACTAGTGCGGCCAAAAATAATTCTGCAAAATAACGTCGATGCAGGTTCTGCTGGTACAACTGGCTTACGCCACGGGCATCAACCAAAATGGAACCCACCTTCATCCTGACCAAAAAGGTGCTGGCCATTCCCTTGCGACCTTTTTCCAGAAAATCAACCATATTGGAATGTGTTCCCACCGCCACAATCAAACTGGCTCCGTATTCCCAGGCAAGAATCATTGCCACATCTTCACTGGTACCGGTAATCGGAAAAACCACCGGATCGATCCCCATTGACTGCACCCGTTCAAGACCCGGAGCCCTGCCATTGGCATAAGCGTGAACCACAATTTCAGCTCCGGACTGCAGCGCCTGATCTGAAACACTGTCCATATCCCCAACAATTATATCCGGTTGAAGATGAAATTCCAACAAGGCGTCAGCCCCGCCATCAACCCCGATCAGAACCGGCTTTTGCTCCTTAATGTAGGAACTGATCGCCCGCAGGTCCTCTTTATAACTGCTGCCTCGCACCACGATCAATACATGGCGTCCCAGTATTTGCGTTCTTAAATCCGGCACTTCCAGATTTCCCAGCAGTACATTTTTTTCTTTTTTGGCATATTCCAGCGTGTTGTCAACAAAATCGTCCAATTCATGCCCAAAGTTAAGATTGGCTTCATCGAGTTTTTCCTGGACATCAGCCAGCGTAAGGATTTTACCTTCAGCCAGCATAAATCTGCCTGACATGATCTTGTTGTCAACGATCTCCAACCAGCTGCCTTCTTTAATATTGTCAAAAATCTGGTCGGGGACTTCATCCAGAATTGGAATACCGGCTTTCAAAATCTTAAGCGCGCCACGAGCCGGATAACGACCAGTAATGGAAGGCTGGGTATTAATGATCACCTGGGGCTTAATATCGATCAAATTGTTGGCAGCCACTTCATCAATATCATCATGACTGATAATAGCGATGTCACCTTTGCGCAGTCTTGTCACCAGGTTTTTGGTTCGCCTGTCCAGTTTAGCCCTGCCTTTTGCGTGCATAATCTACCTCTAATAATAAATACTACCGATTAAATACAAATCTATACTAACATATTAAAGCAAGTAAACAAATCCCTGTATCGTCTCCAAGCATAAACGACTTACAAGCGCCGAGAATATGTAAATCCCCGATATGTTTGTGAATTATTTATCTTGTTATTTTGGTAAATTTCTGTTATTGTTTCAATAACAAAATATATTCCATATTATTGTAGAAATTTGACGACGTTTTTCTGGAGAGGTGATTTGTATTGCCGAATACACCCTATTTCGAATTATCTCACGTGATGGATGCCATGATAGAAAATCCACATATGTTTTTTGTGGTCGTAAACGCCGAAGGCAACCTTATCAGTATCAGTCGGACATTATTAGATCTGTTGGATATGACCGAAGATCAGGTGCTGGGAAAATATGTACTCGATGTTATCCCGGACGGAAAACTCCCTGAAGTATTAAAAACCGGGCGTATCGACGATGCCGATGTTCTATGGGTAAATGGTCATAAAACGGTCGTCACTCGAGTGCCAATCGTTAAAGATGGTGAGATCGTCGGAGCAGTATGCAGCAGTTTGTTTATGGATATCTCCGCTGCCCAGGATCTGTTGGACAGGTTTAACACTTCCGGTACGGAACTTGAACTTGACATTGTCGTAAACGAATTGATCGACAGCCCTTCAATGGGTTATATAATTATCGACAACAACTGTATTATTACCCATATTAACCAGACATACCTTAATATTATCGGCAAAAAAAGAAAAGAAGTCATTGGCCATCCGATCATGGATATCACTCCCCATTCAAGACTTCCTGAAATTTTAAAAACGGGCAAAATTGATACCGTTGATGTCTGGTCAGTTAATGGTCAAAATATGCTGGTCAACCGTCTGCCCATCAAGCATAACGGCAAAACCGTAGGCGCTATCGGGCACACACTGGTTTTGGACACCTCTGTTCATCAATTTCTGATGGAAAAATTGAGGGCAACCGATGACCTCCTCTTTGAGGGGCTGATCGAAAATCCACATGCCGGATATGTAACGGTCGACTGTAAAGGAACCATTACCTCCATGAACAGGACCCTGATGGAAGCTTTAAATCTGAACGGTCTGAATGTGATCGGCAAATATATTCTGGATGTCGTTCCCAATTCCAAGCTCCCGGAAATATTGGAAACAGGCAGGGCTGACAAGACTGATATCTGGACGATCTCTCCCGGTCGGGAAGTACTCGTTGATCGCATGCCGATAAAAAAAGACGGTGAGGTCATCGGTGCCATTGCCCATACTGTCATTATGGACATGTCAGAAGTTAAATTCCTGATTCAAAGGCTGCAGGATACCCAACAGGAATTGAATATATATAAAGATGCAGTTTGCTCCATTTACAATGCTAAATGGATTTTTAACGACTTGATCGGCAAAAATATAGACTTTTTAAATATTGTAACCATGGCGCAGCAATTTTCCCAAACTTCATCCACATTGCTGATCACCGGTGAAAGCGGTACCGGCAAGGAACTCTTCGCTCAGGCCATACACAATGCCAGCCCGCGCAGCGCCGGGCCCTTTATCCGTATTAACTGCGCTGCCCTGCCGGAGAACCTGTTGGAATCAGAACTATTTGGTTACGCGGAAGGAGCCTTTACAGGTGCTAAAAAAGGCGGTAAACCCGGCAAATTTGAACTCGCCAACGGGGGTACCATTTTCCTTGATGAAATCGGTGATATGCCTATGAACATGCAGACCAAACTGCTGTCAGTGCTCCAGGAGAGGGTAGTCGAAAGGGTCGGAGGTACAACTCCCATTCAGATCAACGCCCGGGTAATCGCTGCAACCAATAAAGATTTGGAAGAGATGGTGGCCAATCATCAATTCCGCGACGATCTTTTTTATCGTTTGAATGTTGTGCAGTTGAAATTGCCCCCTCTGCGCAAGCGCATGGATGATTTGCCCATGCTGGTATCAAACCTTGTAATCAGGCTAAACAAAAAACTTGGGACTTCGGTGAACAGTGTTTCCGATAAAGCCATGGAACTGTTGAGCAATTACACATGGCCGGGCAATATACGTGAATTGGAAAATTTATTGGAAAGGGCCATCAATCTTGCCCATATGAACTTCCATGACAGTATTCAGCCGTCGGATTTCCCTTCCCTTTATGAGAACATACCGGCGCAGCCATCACAGCCATCAATTTCTATTGATGATTCCAAAAGCCTTGCTGAGAAAATGGATGACATTGAAAAAGAACTTATCATTAAAGCGCTGGAAAAAACCAATGACAACAAATCACAGGCAGCCAAACTCCTTGGCATGCACAGCTCAGCGTTATACAGGAAACTTGGTAAATACAATCTAACCTAAATAAAATTAATTTCTATAAAATAAAAGAACATCTAATAATTTATGACGATTATTAGATGTTCTTTTGTTTATTGTCACATAGTTGTCACTCACTATGTTCCTCATTTCACATATTTGTAATAGCACTCTCCTGTTTTGATACAACACCCTTCCATCCCCGATATATCATGCTTTTTTATTCTCTGCATTTTTGCTGCAGCTTTGTTCTAACAAATTACTTTCCCATTTTGTAATAGTTAGTCGAATTTTTGTCGTTTTTAATCATAGCACTCAAATGCCATCACATCAAGGCTTGTGAAACTATTTTCTTTTTCCGAAACCCTTGGCACGATATTTGCTTTTAACTATGTCAGCTAGTAAATTTAGAATTCCAAAAGGGAGGGAGTGCTTGAGGGAGTTTAAGTTTTAGCTGTAGGCGCAACAAATAATTATAGAAATAGTAGGGAGGAAAACATAATGGCAATTAAAAAAGTAGGATTATTAGGCGCTGGAACAATGGGACAGGGAATCGCTTGGAATCTGGCTGAATCAGGATATGAAGTTATTCTCTATGATATCAAACAGGAATTTTGCGATAAAGCAGTCGCCACGATCGGCAAAGGCTTAACCAAGCTGGAAGAAAAAGGCAAAGTGCCCGCTGGAACCAAGGACGCTGTCGTCAGCAAGATCATCCCGACCGGCAATTTTGATGACCTGGGCGCATCTGATTTTGTTATTGAGTGCGTATTTGAAAACATGGATGTTAAAAAGGACGTCTACACCCGCTTGGATGCCCTGCTTAAACCGGAAGTAATTATTGCTACCAACACTTCTTCTCTTTCGATCACTGAAATCGCTGCGATCACCAAGAGAGCTGACAAAATTGCTGGTATGCATTTCTTCAATCCGGCCAATGTTATGAAACTGGTCGAAGTTATCCCCGCCCTTCAAACTTCTGATGAGACGATTGAAGTGGTTATTGAATTATCCAAAGCCATCGGCAAAACTCCGATCAAAGTTTTGGAAGGTCCTGGTTTTGTAGTAAACCGCATCCTGGTCCCCGGAATGAATGAAGCATGCGGAATCCTTTTCGAAAAACTCGCAACTGCCGAAGATATTGATACAGCCATGAAACTCGGTGCCAACTGGCCGATGGGTCCTTTTGCCCTCTGTGACCTGGTTGGAGCAGACATTTCTCTGGCAGTTCTTAACACTTTATATAATGAAACCGGCGATCCCAAATATCGTCCTTCCACATTGCTAAAACAGCATGTACGCGCGGGATGGCTGGGTCGCAAGACCGGACGGGGTTTCTACCAGTACTAGAAGCTTTTTGATGATGTACTTGAAGCTACCGGACAGGGGGATAAATAAATGGCATTTGAAAATATAATTCTCGAAAAAGAAAATGATCTGGCGATATTGACCGTCAATCGCCCCAAAGCACTCAATGCACTTAACAAAGATACCTTACAGGAAATCAAGGCAGCGGTTGAAGATGTCAGCAATGATCCTGCTATAAAAGTCCTGATTATTACCGGCAGCGGAGGCAAAGCTTTTGTAGCCGGCGCAGACATATCCTATATGCAGGATTTCAATGTCACTGAAGGACGCGCCTTTGGTCAACTGGGCCAGCAGGTATTTCGTTTCATAGAACTTATGGAAAAACCGGTCATCGCTGCTGTAAACGGATTTGCTTTAGGTGGCGGTTGTGAGTTGGCGTTGTCCTGCGATATCAGGCTGGCTTCCGAAAACGCTTTATTTGGTCAGCCGGAAGTCGGACTGGGAATCACCCCCGGATACGGCGGAACACAGCGTCTCCCCAGACTTATTGGGGAAGGTCGGGCTAAAGAGCTCATCTTCAGCTCCAATAACATGAAAGCCGATGATGCTTACCGAGTGGGTCTGGTAAATCATGTTTACAAGGCTGATGAACTGATGAATGAAGCCAGAAAGCTGGCTGCCAAGATTACCAAACAGGCTCCGGTAGCAGTTGGATACTCCAAAACGGCTATCAACAAGGGCCTTCAGGTCGATCTGGATACTGCGATGCAGATTGAAGCTGATTTATTCGGTATGTGCTTTGCTACTGCCGATCAAAAAGAAGGTATGAAAGCTTTTATCGAAAAACGCAAACCTGATTTTAAAGCTCAGTAATGAAAAGTTAGCTTTGCTAAAGCCTAACAATACAAGGAAGTGATAAATAAATGGATTATGCAACCGAATATAAAAATAAGTTAATAAGCGCAGACGAGGCAGCAAAACTGGTCAAATCAGGAGACTGGTTACAGTATGGCGAGTTCGTTATGCAGCCCAAGGATTGTGATGCGGCTCTTGCCAAACGCAAAGACGAATTAAAAGACGTGAAAATTCGCGTGACCACCATGAGCTGGCTGCCGGAAGTATGCAAAATCGACCCCGAACGGGAACATTTCATCATGAACGACTGGCATTTTTCCGGAACTTCTCGTCAGTTGATGGATATGAATCTCTGTAATTATATCCCCTTTACTTACCATGAAGTCGGTGCTATTTACAATGATTTCCTGGATGTAGACGTAAGTTTTCAGCCGGTCACATCGATGGATAAAAACGGTTTCTTTAATTTCAGTACTTCCAACTCAATGGCTTCCTACTCAACCAAAAAAGCCAAAAAGCTGGTCGTTGAAGTTAACTCCTCTGCCCCGGTCTGCCTTGGCGGTATGGGTGAATCGATCCATATTTCCCAGGTCGACTATATCGTTGAAAGCAAAACCAATCCTAAATTGACCAATCTTCCTGAACTGCCGGTTTCTGATACCGATAAGAAGATTGCTGCCCATGTTATGGAACTGATGTGTGACGGAGCCTGTGTACAGCTTGGTATCGGTGCCATGCCCAATACAGTTGGTGCATTGATTGCCCAATCCGATCTGAAAGACCTGGGTGTCCATACCGAAATGCTGTGCGATTCATATGTTGACATGTACAATGCCGGAAGAATATCCGGTCAGAAAAAAACATTGGACAAGGGCAAAATGGTATACACATTTGCCATGGGCACTGACAAGCT
>CAZRMB010000037.1:0-1485 GCA_964600925.1 uncultured Syntrophomonas sp. | reverse complement strand
AATAAGACAGCTTAGGTTGTTAAATAGAAATAGATAAATAGGAAGGGGAATTTCAAATGAATGAAGTTGTAATTGTAAGCGCATGTAGAACACCGATCGGCAAATTCCTGGGCAACTTTAAAGATGTAACCGCAAAAGAACTGGCTGTCACCGTCGGCAAAGAAGCCATCAAACGCGCGGGTATCCCTGCAGATACCATTGATGAAATTGTTATGGGACAAGTTTACCAGCACATGCAAAAATCATTACCGGCAAGAATCGTAGCATTGGAATGCGGCTTGTCCTTCGAAAGCAATGCCTGCGTTGTAAATCAGAACTGCACATCAGCCATGAGAGCGCTGGAAATAGCCTGCCGCAACATTATGGTTGGAGCAACCGAAATCGGCCTGGTAGTAGGCGTAGAAAATATGACCCAGGCTCCTTACATGGTTCCCAGTGCCAGAACCGGAGCCCGCATGGGTGATGCTAAAATGATCGATGCATTGACACATGACGCACTGGTTGACTCTCTGGTTCCAGGGCACATGGCCATGACCGCTGAAAACGTAGCAGCGATGTACAATATTACCCGTGAACAATGTGACGAACTGGCCGTAATGAGCCACAACCGGGCTATCAATGCCATAGATACAGGCATTTTCAAGAGAGAGATCGTACCCGTAGAAATAACTACAAAAAAAGGTGTTACCGTAATCGACACTGACGAACATCCTCTCCGCGGAGCCAGCATGGAAAGCGTTGGCAAGCTGAAACCCGCATTCAAGAAAGACGGCGGCGTAGTAACCGCAGCGAATGCTTCCGGAATCAATGACGGTGCTTCCGCAGTCGTAATCATGTCCAAGAAAAAAGCGGAAGAACTTGGTATTAAACCGCTGCTCAAACTGGTCAACATCTGTGCCATTGGTGTAGATCCTCAGATCATGGGCATCGGGCCAGCAGAAGCTATTCCGAAGTGTCTAAAACAAGCCGGCTGGAAGTTCGAAGACGTAGACTATTGGGAAATCAACGAAGCTTTTGCTCCACAGTTCCTGGGCTGCGGCATTCGCCTGAAAGAAAAATACGATATGGAACTTAGCATGGACAAAGTTAACCACAACGGTTCCGGAATCGCTTTGGGTCATCCCATCGGCAGCACCGGACTGCGGATTATCGTATCCCTTTACTATGAAATGGAAAGACTGGGCCTGACCAAAGGCGGAGCTTCCCTTTGCGTAGGTACCGGACCGGCCATGGCTTCTCTCTGGACACGTGATATCTAAGAAGACCCTTTCCCTTAAAATATGGAGCTGCCGGGCTCAAAGATATTGCATAGTTGGCGGGCTATTGCAGTAATTGATTTGAGCCGGTAGCTCCAAAACCCAAAAATATAATTTTTTTTACTATAATTTATTGAAAATTTGAGGAGGTTTTTATAATGGATTTTCGTTTAACTGAAGAACAAGAAATGATAAGACAAATGGCAGCTGATTTCTCAGCCAATGAAAT
>CAZRMB010000036.1:7643-15026 GCA_964600925.1 uncultured Syntrophomonas sp. | reverse complement strand
AAATTGAGCATTGATTCTTATGTCACCGGAGACTCGGTGCAAACCGGGTTAAATTTTGAGGGAGGGAAGTTTTTTCATGATATTTGGTTTTAGACCTCTGGAAGGCGGCTACGATATTCCCATGCGTGAAGTTGGGGCCAACATTCCCTTCGATTGGCTGATTTATCTCATCATGTTTATCCCTATCGGGGTATTCCTTTTTGGTGCCTGGAAGAAATACCAGATGTGGACTATCGGCAAAGGGGAGCAACACAGAAATGACAAAGTTGGTGCACGTACCATGTCATTCCTGGTGAATAGTTTCTTGCAGGCCAGGGTAATTAAAAAACCGCTGGCTGGTTGGATGCATTTTTTCCTGTTTTGGGGATTCCTGTTCCTGTTTTTGGCTGCCGGCCTTGACGCTGCTCACCATTGGCTGGGTTGGCCGCACTTGGTTGGAGTACTCTACATGGGCATGTCATGGATCGTTGATGTAACAGGTTTTCTTGCCTTGATTGGTATAATTGTTCTCGCTTATGTCCGCTATATTCAAAAACCTGACCGTTTAAACGATACCAAAGCTTCTGACGGTTGGATCATCCTCCTGGTATTCACCATCCTCCTGACCGGATATTTCATTGAGGGGCTCAGATTAGCAGCTCAAATTCAGCTTTCAACTACAATGGCCCAAATAGCCTATGAGAAAATTTGTTCACCCTTTGGATGGATGTTTGCGGCTATGTATTCCGGAATGAGTCTGGACAGCATCCTCATTTGGCATCGCCTCCTGTGGTGGTTCCATATGGCTATTGCATTTATATTTATTGCCATTATTCCGTTTACCAAACTGTGGCATATTTTTGCCGGTATGGTGAACTATATATTCCGCGATCTGGAACCTTCTGCCTTACGCTTTGTTGAAAATATCGAAGAAGCAGAAACATTTGGCGTAGAAAAAATTGAGGAATTCGGATGGAAGGATCTGCTTGATCTTGACGCCTGTATTCGTTGCGGTCGTTGTCAAGAAAACTGCCCGGCTTACAACACCGGCAAACATTTAAATCCTAAAATCACCATCATACAAAATATGAAAAAACATCTCGAAGAGAAAATGCCTTATCTGCTTGAAGCCAAAAACAATCCTGTGGAAGTAGAAGAGGTTGCCATGACTGATGCTGCAGCCGAACAGGTCAGCCCCATGGATCAAAGCCTTATTTATGATGTTGTAACGACTGAGGTGGTTTGGGACTGCACCAACTGCAGAGCCTGTATGGAACATTGCCCGATGTACATTGAGCATATTCCCAAGATCGCTGAAATGCGCAGAAACCTGGTTATGTGGCAGGGAGATATGCCCGGCGAAGCACAAATGGCATTTACCAACATGGAACGCAACTACAATCCCTGGGGCGTTGGCTGGGCTGGGAGAGCCGGATGGCTGGAAGAAAGAGGAATCCGGGATCTGGTCAACCTGCTGCCTGAAGATGGCAAAGAATTTGAATATCTACTTTATGCCGGTTGTGCGGTTTCCTTCGATGATCGTTACAAGAGGGTTGGAGAAGCTTTGGTCAGATTGCTGGACAAGGCCGGAGTAAGTTTTGGTTACCTGGGAACGGAAGAATTCTGTTGCGGTGATTCCGCCAGAAGACTGGGTAACGAGTATTTATACCAGACCTTGGTCAATCAGAACCTTGAATCCTTCAACAATTATGGGGTAAAGAAGATCATCGTTGTTTGTCCGCATGGTTATAATGCACTGAAAAACGAATATCCGCAGATGGGCGGCAATTTTGAAGTATATCATTATACTGAAATTCTGGCCAAACTGGTTGCCGAAGGCAAACTGAAACCCGGAAAATCAGTTGGTGCCAAAGTCAGTTACCATGACTCCTGCTTCCTGGGACGTCATAACGGTGTTTATGATCAACCGCGGACAGTCCTAAAAGCTGCCGGGGCATCTATAGTGGAAATTGACAAATCAAGAAACTTTGGATTCTGTTGTGGCGCCGGTGGTGGGCGTATGTGGATGGAAGAAGAAGCCGTAGAAGGTTACAAGCGTATCAATGATACCAGAACCGATCAACTGCTGGTTAGCAATCCACAAATGATCGTAACCAACTGCCCCTTCTGCCTGACTATGATCTCAGATGGTGTGAAAGCTGCAGAAGCGGAAGAAAACACCAAGGTATTCGATGTAGCCGAGGTACTCTGGCAGACAATGCAATAATAAAAGATCAAAAAAAGGATCCCCGTCGGGGATCCTTTTTTGTGTCTCTGTATTTATAAGATTACTGTATTCTTTCGTTTGTGGGAGGCAGACAAGCAAGTATTTTTTTAATAATATGCTCTGTGAGCTGATCGTTTTCAACCGGAAAATAATTAACGTTATTTCCACCAACAACGATCCACTGTTTGGCTAACTTGCGGATATCTTCCCGATCCAAACAGGTGGTTGAACAACCCGACATCATAATACCCACCTCCGCTATTTCATCTGTTGTTTTACTGACCAATTCAATATCAGGAGGAAGGCTGCGTTTGACTTCAGCTATGACTTTGGAACGATTGATATCAGGATTGCAGCCCCCACAGTACTTTAGCAGTATCTGCCTCATATTATATTATTTCCAGTTGATATCGGTATTATCCTGAATGCCGCAAAGTTTTTCAGCCAGATTCTTGCGATGATTCAGATCAACCAGTCTGGCAATCATTATTCTCTGTGCCTGGGGTGATCCTGCTCCATGCATTGATTCGGTCAGGTAAGCAACTGCTCCGCATCCCATGGTAATATTTTCAATCAATCTCAATACACGCTGACGTTTTTCAGCACTGTCATCACCGGCACCCTGCATATATTTTTTAACCAGCGTACCGACTTCCGGATTGTCAAAATCCTGAGCAGAAGGCATCGTTACCAGTGAACCACCGGCCAGATCCTGAGCGATACGGGCTATTTCATAAGGAAAACGGGTTACATTCTGTTTACAGATATTGGCCAGTAACAGGTCGATCATATAATTGCCGGATGCAGTTTTGCGTCCCTCAGCTGAACAGGCGATACCACAGGAGAAAAGGGTTTCGTTCAGATGACACATTTCCACCAGCTTGTCCTTAACATGTGAGGCTTTGGACGCACCATTGTAATCAACGATTGCTTTGGCAGCACCAATCAGTGTATCGCCTGTACCGACCTTGCAGCCGCCGTAGCTCTGGCGATGATAGCCGGCAAAACGTTCAACCAGCATGGTGCTGAAATCGGTTTCACCATCCATAAATACTCGTTCCCAGGGAACAAACACGTTATCAAAAATGGTCATAACTTCCTGCCCGCCAAAATTGATATTGCCAACGTCTATTTTATTGGGTTCCAATTTGCGGGTATCACATGACTGACGGCCATAGACATAGATAATGCCAGGGGCTTCCGTCGGAACTGCACAGCATACTGCCCATTCTTTTTCATCATCTTTCAGTGCGTTATTGGGCATGAGCAGAATTTCATGGGAATTTATCATACCGGTCTGATGCAATTTACAGCCGCGAACAACAATTCCGTCATCACGTCTTTCTACAACATGCAAATAAGCATCCGGGTCAGGCTGTTGTCCCGGAGTCATGGAACGATCTCCGCGAGCATCGGTCATGCATCCGTCAACTGCCAGGTCGTTTTGTTGTACATAGGTTAAGAATTTCTTGAAACGTTGGTGATATTCTGTACCGTGTTTGGCATCGATTTCAAAGGTTGTACTGTAAACCGCATTAAAGGCATCCATACCAACACAACGCTGGAAACAGCAACCGGTTTTTTGTCCCAGCAGACGTTGCATTTTAACTTTGTTGCGCAGATCGTCGGTGCTCTGGTGCAAATGCGTAAAACGGTTTATTTTTTCCCCGGTTAGACTTGATGTTACGGTCATCAGATCTTCAAATTCAGGTTCCTCAGCCAGTTTGTAGGTCATAGCCATTGCGTTTATTGAAGGTCTGATAATGGGATGGTCGACGTAGTTTTCAACCTTTTCCCCAAACATATAGATGTTAAGTTTTTGCTTGCGCAAACTGTCGACGTACTCTTGAGCAGTCTTTAATGCCATTTTGTATTCCCGCCTTTCAAAAAATCATTGTTTTGATAAATATTAATGCAAAAAATTTGTATGGGCTATTATCGCCTTACAATACAACTGCCATATTTATATGCAAAATCAGTGCCATAAATATGTGAGTCAAAAATGATGAGGATGACAATCAAGTAATTTCGGCAACGGCGGTCGCTAACCATTTAAAGGAATGCATTTAATAATGAAGCAATACAATAAAACCTAAAAATTTAAGCTGTATACAGCTGAGAAGTGATACCGTTTTGTAACCGGAATGGGGGGGAGGGTAACGAGATGGCTTAAAATCGGGAATTGGCAACTTGAACCGAATGTGAATCGAAGAGATTTTAAGAACCAGAAATGAATCATCACGAAGAACGTCGAATTAGAGAGCAATTTTAATAATATTATCAACAAAGCGAAACGAATACGGTTCGAAATGAAGATTTATACTTTAGAAAATAACTTTTCAAATGATACATTAAAAATTGCAATAAGTGCAACAATAACAATATTATTGGCTTTTGTTTGCAAAATGTACCTTGAACCGATGTCGTTTCAGAATGTTGGCATATTGTTTGCTTAAATATAGGACAGGAAGTTGAGGAAAGGAGCAGAGTAGAGTGTTGGATTGGAAGACTTATTACAGCGATCATATCAGAACTCCAGCAGAAGCAGTTAAAGCCATCAGATCCGGAGATCGTGTTGTATTGGGACATGCCTGCGGTGAACCTCAGGCGTTAACTCGCGCCCTGGTTGCACGGGCTCAGGAACTGGAAAATGTTGAAATAATACAAAGAGTAGCTATGGGAGAGTCTTCATATGTTAATCCCGAGATGCGGGGTCACTTCAAATTAAATTCTTTATTTGGCAGTGCTCCAACCAGAAAAGCCATTGCAGATGGCCGTGCTGATTTTACACCCAGTTTTATCAGTGAAATACCAGGATTGTTCCTGACCGGCAAAATTCCGGTTGATGTTGCTTTGATATCAATTACTCCTCCAGATAATCATGGTTATTGTTCGTTGGGAATATCGATCGATTACACCATCCAGGCGGCACGAGCAGCCAAATTAGTTATTGCGCAGGTCAATCCTAATATGCCGCGCACCTATGGAGATACATTATTGCATGTCAGCGAAATAGATTATTTCGCACCGGCTGAAGAGCCGTTGATTGTATTGGACCGACCCGTTATAGGACCAGCTGAGAAACAGATCGGGATGAATGTAGCTTCTTTGATCGAGGATGGTGCTACCCTACAGCTTGGTATCGGCTCTATACCGGACGCTATTCTTGGCTTCCTTTATGAAAAAAAAGATCTTGGCATTCACACCGAGTTGTTTTCGGATGGAGTAAGGGACCTGGTGGAAGCAGGCGTTATAACCGGCAAGAAAAAAACATTGCATCCCAACAAAGTCATATCAAATTTTGTGATGGGAACTCCCAAACTTTATGATTGGATGCATGATAATCATGCGATTAATTTATATCCCGAAGACTATGTAAATGATCCCTGGATCGTTGCTCAAAATTACCGCATGACAGCTATAAATTCAGCGCTGGAAGTGGACATACTGGGACAGGTAGCGGCAGATACCTTGGGGCCGATGCAATTCAGTGGGGTAGGTGGACAAGTTGACTTCGTCAGGGGAGCAGCGCGTTCAGTGGGGGGCAAATCGATCATTGCATTTCCGTCCACTGCCCAGAAGGGTAAAACCAGCCGTATTGCAGCGGTTCTGGCCAGAGGATCGGCGGTAACAACATCACGTCATGATACTGATTTTATTGTAACTGAGTACGGAATTGCTTCCATGAAAGGCAAGACTGTAAAGGAAAGAATGGATGCCCTAATTAATATCGCTCACCCTGATTTTAGAGCGGAAATAAGAAAAGAAGCGCATAGAACGTATTTTTCACAATAATATTGGGTTCCTTGCAATCCCGATTGCATCGCATAAGTTGTGAAAAAACAAGCAAAAGGACGGTGATATATAAAGAAAAATGCGGAAACGTTTCAAGCCGGGGGATGGCAGGGAACGGGGAAAATACCCCCGCAAAAAGTTCTTAAATCGTAATGAGTAACTACAATCTAAAATTTTAGGAGGTAAGAGGGATGAGTTTTAAAAACAAGCGTTATCTTGGTTTATTATTGGCTTTGGTTATGATGCTCAGTCTGGTTGCAGGCTGCGGCGGTGGCGGAACTGACAAAGAAGCCGTCAAAGAGATCAAAATGGGGACAATCCTTCCGTTGTCTGGTTCAGCTGCACCGTTGGGCAAAATCGGTCAGCAAGCACGTGATATGGCAATTGAAGAAATCAATGCTGCCGGTGGTATCAAATCCATGGACGGAGCCCAGTTAAAAATGGTTTATGCTGACAGCAAAGGTGACCCGGCGACCGGCGTTTCAGAAGCTGAACGCTTAATTACGCAGGAAGAAGTAAAATTGATCACAGGTTGCTACCAGAGTGGTGTGGCCATGCCTTCCACCGAGGTTGCAGAACGTTATCAGATCCCCTATTTTGTAGATGTTCCTTCGGAAGATAAAATCACCGAGCGTGGCTTTAAATATATATTCCGTCTGGCAGAAAAGACCAGCTGGAGAAATAAAGCCCAGACCGAGTTTATTACTGAAATGTCCAAGCAATACAATACCCCGATCAAAACCGTTGGTCTTATCTATGAAAATACTGCCTGGGGTCAGGGCGCTGTAGCTAACTGGGAAAAATTCCTGCCTGCAGCCGGCTATCAAATCGTTATGAAAGAGCCGTATCCGGCCAATTCTTCTGATCTGACACCGGTCGTATTAAAAGCCAAACAGCTGAATCCCGACGTTATTATGATGGTTTCCTATGTATCTGACGCTGCTCTCTTGACTAAAACATTTGCCGAACAGAAAGTTACCCCCAAAGCATTTATCGGTACCAGCGGGGGATTTGCTGATCCTACTTATTACAATCTGGCCGGCGATGCCTGTGAAAACTTCTTTGACATCTCCACCTGGGAACCTGACGTGAATCGTCCGAATTCTAAGGACATAAACAAGAAATTCAAAGAAAAATATGGCTATGCCATGAATGCTGAAGCAGTGAAAGCTTATGTTGCAATGTACGTAATTGCAGACACGCTGGAAAGAGCCGGTTCAACTGATCCTGCAAAACTGCAGGCAGCTTTTGTGGCCACCGACCTTAAGTCAGGCCCTGCCCAGATGTATGCATCCGAAACCAAATTTGATGCAACCGGACAAATGGTCAATGCACCTATCGTTATCTGCCAGTACCAGAAGGTAAATGGCAAAATGGAACGT
>CAZRMB010000036.1:0-7543 GCA_964600925.1 uncultured Syntrophomonas sp. | reverse complement strand
CAAGATCGAAATGCAGCCTCATTGATGGGAATTGATATTACGAAAACGTATGCAATTGCCTTCGGGATTGGAACCGCTTTGCTGGCGGTAGCTGCGGTAGCTTTGATTCCGTTCTACTATGTTCATCCCTCGGTGGGGGCAGTATTTATGACCAAAGCGTTTATTGTTGTAGTTTTGGGTGGATTGGGTAGTGTACCTGGCGCCATTTTAGGCGGCGTCATTATTGGTTTGATAGAATCGATTGCTGCACAGTATATGACGGCTACTTTAACAGCCATGCTGGTTTATGCAGTGTTCCTGGTGGTTCTGTTTATCAAACCGACGGGTATATTTGGCTCACCCTATGAATGGTAGGTGAGAAGTATGACAGGATTAAATATCAACAAAAAGCACATACTGATAGCTGGACTGGTTGTACTGTTGTGTCTTCTGCCTACGGTTGTAACCAAACCTTACTATTTGCATGTTATTATAATGTGCATTTTATGGGCGTACCTGGCTTCCTGCTGGAACCTCATTGGAGGATTTGCCGGACAGCTTTCTTTAGGTCATGGTATTTACACCGCAGCTGGCGCTTATGTAACGATGATTCTGTTCAATACGTACGGATTATCTCCCTGGTTGGGAATGTTCGTAGGCGGTGGAGTTGCAGTGCTGTTAAGTTTTATTGTTGGTTATCCAACGTTTAAACTAAGGGGTGCGTATTATGCACTGGCAACCGTAGCGATTGGCGAAGCAATTGTAGTGCTGATCAATAATACAGGTGAGGTCGGCAAGTATGTAATCGGTGGTGCGGAAGGTCTGATCGTTAAAATGGTTGGCAATTCGGCAGCCGCAATTCAGTTCAATTCCAAGATTCCATATTACTATATTGTATTGTTTATGTTATTCATGATCATTTTCATTTCCAATTGGGTGAAGGAATCCAAACTGGGTTATTATCTGGTGGCTTTGAGAGAAGATGAGGAAGCAGCTGCGGCCATGGGTATCAATGTTCGTCGCAACAAGCTTATAGCCGGTGCAATTAGTGCCTTTTTTACCGCTCTGGGCGGTGTGTTTTATGCAGTATTGATCCGTTATCTGGAACCTAACGCGATTGCGGGTGCCTCCATGTCCAATCAAATGGTGTTTCTCACCATCGTTGGGGGTGCAGGAACAGTTTTGGGTCCGGTCATTGGTGGTATCCTGCTTTCCCTGGTCAGTGAAATCATCCGTTTCTATCTGGGTGGCCAGTTAATGGGATTACATCTGTTTATTTACGGATTGATTGTTATGCTTATGATTATTTTCCAGCCCAAAGGAATTATGGACCTGGTTGACCGGATAAAGAGACGAAAGTCAAGGCAAGATCAGGATGAGGGAGGTGTAAGTGGTGCAAGAGACGCTTCTGGAGCTTAAAGATTTAACCATAAGCTTTGGCGGACTTACAGCTGTAAACAAGCTGAACACCAAGCTGTATAACGGTGAAGCAATTGGTTTAATTGGACCTAACGGCGCTGGCAAAACTACCGCTTTTAACCTGATCGTAGGAGTTTACAAACCTACCGAGGGACAGGTCATTTTTAACGGTGAAAATATCACCGGTTTAGCGCCATATGAAGTTTGCCGCAAAGGAATCGGCCGTACCTTCCAGGTCGTAAAACCGTTCGGCAAAATGACAGTTTTACAAAACATTATGGTAGGTGCTTTCGTTAATACTTCCAAACAAAAGCAGGCCAAACTGATAGCTAGTGAAATTATGGAAAAGGTTGGGCTGCAAAATAAAAGAGATGAACTGGCACAAAATCTTACCATACCTGAAAGAAAGAGACTTGAAGTAGCCAAAGCCCTAGCAACGAAGCCTAAACTGCTGCTTTTGGATGAAGTGCTGGCAGGTTTGAATCCTACCGAGATCGAGGATGCTATCGTTTTGATAAAATCCATTAATCAGGAAGGGATTACGGTTTTAATGATCGAGCATGTTTTACAGGCCACCATGGCGATATGCAGCCGGATAATAGTTCTTGACTACGGCAAAAAAATCGCTGAGGGAAGTCCCGCAGAGGTGACCAGTAACAGCGAGGTTATTAAAGCGTATTTGGGTGATGATTATGAAAATGCTTGAGATTAAAGGCTTATATTCGGGTTATGGTGATGTGACCGTGCTGAAGGATATCTCCCTTAGCGTAGACGAAGGTGAAGTCGTCAGTATTGTTGGGGCCAACGGATCCGGAAAAACGACCCTGCTCAACACCATTTCCGGAATCTTGGAGACCAAACATGGTGAGATCTGGCTGGAAGGCAAGAGAGTGGATCATCTGCCGGCGCACAAAATAACCGAACTGGGGATCGTACAAGTCCCGGAAGGCAGAAGGATATTCCCTCTGATGACCGTTTACGAAAATCTAATGATTGGTGCTGCCTTGCCACGAGCCAAGAGTAAAAAGAAAGAAAACCTCGAATTTGTATTTAACCTGTTGCCGCGGCTGGCCGAGCGTAAAGATCAGGTTGGACGCACCATGAGCGGCGGTGAACAGCAAATGCTGGCGATTGGCAGAGCATTAATGGCTATGCCCCGACTCCTGATGCTTGATGAGCCTTCGATGGGTCTGTCTCCTTTGCTGGTATCAACTGTGTTTGATATTATTGCCAAAATAGGAGAACAAGACATAACCGTATTACTGGTAGAGCAAAACGTTAAAAAAGCACTGGGATTGAGTCAGCGTGGTTATGTCCTTGAAAACGGCTTTATTTCCATGGAAGGACCTTCAAACGAGCTGTTGGTAAATCCCCATATCAAAAAGGCCTATCTGGGGCTGTAATGCTAAGGATAGAGTTAATGCTAATTTCCCCCCTCCTCAGTAGTGCTATCCCTTTAGGCCTTGTAGCCTGAAGGGATAGCTTTGTTTCTTGCCGGTTGTAAAAGACCGGATTTAAATCGATATCCCTTTCTCATACTTTATAATAAGATGTTATTAGAGCATTGATCATAGAAATTCTTGTTATCGTCAAGATTAATTAATATTGCGGCGGAAATGATAAGGTAATATTTAATATTATTGCAGGAGGGATTGGGATGCAGACACAGGATATCATGATACCGACGCCCATGGTATGCAACCAGAAGCAAACCTTGGCAGAAGTAACTGGAATCCTTCTGGAAAACCATTTGGTTGGGCTTCCGGTTGTAGATGATCAAGGGCTGTTTGTCGGCTATATTGGGCACAGACAATTGTTCAAGGCCATCAACCGGAATAATGATCCCCAGACCCCCGTTAAAAAGCTGATGATGACGAATGTGATGACTGTTTCTCCGGATACTGATTTAAAAGATCTCTACCCCTTGCGTAATACAGTCATGCCGGTAATCAAAAACCGGAAAATGATGGGAATGATTACCAGAGAATTGGTGGCCGCTTACAGCAATCTGGAACCAACAAGTTTTTCCCAACAGGCCCAGGCTGTTTTTGATGCCGGCTACGAGGGTATCATTATCATTAACAAAAACCAGCAGATACTTGTTTACAATCAGGCCGCTGCAGACATTCTGGGAATAAAAAAAGAATCTGTTTTGAACCAGTTTTATGCAGATGTATTTCCCCAGGGGAATCTCCACGGAGTGATCAGGAATCAGCAAGGTATAGCCAATGAAAAATTCGTCTATAACAACAAAACCTACGTATCTGTAAACAAACCTATTACATTTAAGGGCAACTTAATCGGTGCGATAGCGATTATACAGGACATATCAACTTTGGTGGATGTCTCCAGTGAATTGGAGCACACCAAAAAAGTAAAAGAAGAGCTGGATGCAATTATTGAAGCTTCATTCGACAGCATTTTTGTAACTGATGCCAAAGCCAATGTTGTCAGCATCAACGAAGCTTATACCAGAATTACAGGAATCAAAGCAGAAGAAATAATTGGCAAAAACATGTACGATCTGGTTGAACAGGGCTTGTATGATCGATCAGCAACGATACAAGTAATTGAAAATCATACCCCGATAACTTTTGTCCAAACCATAAAGAGTGGCAAGACTTTATTGGTTACTGGGAATCCGGTTTTAAATAATGAGGGTGAATTAGCTTGGGTCATTACCAATGGACGAGATGTAACCGAGCTCATGCGTCTAAAGCAGGAGGTTGAACTGGCTAAAAATTTAAGTAAACACTATGAAGAAGAACTTAAAAAAGTAGTACAATCCGGTGAAATGATAGTAAACTCATCGAAAACCAAAGAGCTTTTAGATTTGGCTATGCGTCTTGGGAAAGTTGATTCCACAGTTTTGATTTACGGAGAATCGGGAGTCGGCAAAGAGTTAATTGCCAGAGAGCTGCACAAAAACAGCAATCGGAAAGACAAGCCTTTAATCAATATAAATTGTGCGGCGATCCCTGAAACGTTATTGGAATCAGAGCTTTTTGGATATGAATCCGGAGCTTTCAGTGGCGCAAAAAAAGGCGGCAAAATGGGAATATTTGAACTGGCCAGCGGTGGCACTTTGTTTCTTGATGAAATCGGAGAAATGCCTCCAACCCTTCAATCCAAGTTGCTACGGGCAATTCAGGAAAAAGAAATATTAAGGGTCGGGGCTACCAACCCAATCAAGATCGATGTTCGTCTGATTACCGCTACCAACCGTGACCTGTGGGAAATGACCCGCCGCGGACAGTTCCGGCAGGACCTTTATTATCGTCTCAATGTCGTACCTATTTATGTTCCGCCTCTGAGGGAACGGAAAGAAGAGATTCCCGCGTTAACATTTCATTTTTTACATTTATTCAATGAACAATATGGTATGAACAAGAAAATTGATGAAAGAATGATTGCCAGTCTGCTTGACTATGACTGGCCGGGTAATGTACGCGAGTTAAGAAACGCCATTGAAAGAGCAATTGTAACCAACCCTGATGAAATAATCAGGTCAATCAAACTTGGCGGTAATATTAATGAAAGTGAAATGGAATTTAGCATGGGCAACGATGAAGTAGGCGGAATTGATTTAAAAGAAAAAGTAAATGCTTATGAAAAAGATTTGTTGCAGCGTTATGTCCAGATTTATAAAAGCAGCCGTAAAGTGGCTAAAGCTCTAAATGTCAGTCAGACCACTGTGGTAAGAAAAGCCGCTCAGTATGGTATCTCGTTGGATGGTTAGATAGCGCGAACCAGTTGAAGTTCGGTCGAACCATATAAGAATCGATTATTGATACAAAAATGAGTAATGCAACAACTGAGTGAACCAAAAATGCAACGCGAGTAATATGGCGGATTTGCAGATAAAGCCTGGACCATCATAAAGTGCCTGTTTGACGAGAACAAGAAAAAAGATAAAAGGCGATTTATGAAATTTTAATTTAGTTGGCAAGCATTTTGCATTGTAAATTTTAAAGGTCAATAAAGTAAGAGAGACATTTTCAACATTGTAAAAGATAAAGGAGGAATAAAAAATGGATTTCACAATGAACGAAGAATATGAAATGATCAGACAGTCAGTAAGAGATTTTGCTGAAGGAGTTTTGGCTCCCGGTGTTGTTGACCGCGATGAAAAAGAATATTTTGACCGCACCATATTTGACAAAATGGGTGAGCTTGGTTTAACGGGTATTCCTTTTGAAGAAAAATACGGCGGAGCTGGAATGGATTTTGTTGCTTACGCAATCGCGGTTGAAGAACTCGGCCGTGTAGATGCTTCTGCTGCCGATACTCTTTCTTCCCACCTGAGTCTCGGGACATGGCCGATATACGCTTATGGAACCGAAGAGCAGAAGATGAAGTATCTGGTTCCCTTGGCTGAAGGTACGAAGCTGGGAGCTTTCGGACTTACTGAAGCCGGAGCGGGTTCAGATGCAATTGCCATGACCTGTAAGGCTGACCTGGACGGAGACAGTTATGTGCTCAACGGCAGAAAGATATTTATAACCAACGCTGCTGCTGCTGATACTTATATAGTTTTTGCCCGCACCGCTCCCAAGGAACTGAAAAGCAAGGCATTCAGCGCCTTTATCGTAGAAAAAGGGACGCCTGGTTTCAGTTTTGGAAAATTTGAAAAGAAAATGGGATTAAGAGGAACGCAGAATTGTGATCTGGTTTTCGAAGATTGCCGCATTCCCAAAGAAAACCTTTTGGGTAAAGAAGGGGAAGGTTTCAAGATCGCCATGGCCACATTGGATGGCGGCAGAATAGGAATTGCTGCCCAGTCAGTAGGGATTGCCCAGGGAGCTTTTGAAGTTGCCCGTGATTACGCCAAACAGAGAGTACAATTCGGCAAACCTATTTCCACCCTTCAGGCGATCCAATTCAAACTGGCGGATATGCTGGTTGATATCAAAGCTTCACGGTTATTGACTTATGACGCAGCCTGGAGAAAAAGCCAGCATATGGAATATGGAGTTGATGCTGCCATTGCCAAATTAAAAGCTTCTGAATCAGCCAACAAGGCAGCCAACCAGGCAGTCCAGATCCATGGCGGATACGGATATACCCGCGAGTTCCCGGTTGAAAGAATTATGAGGGACGCCAAGATCACTGAACTGTATGAAGGCACCAGTGAGATTCAGAGAGTTGTAATCAGCAACAGCATTCTGCGCTAATTTTTGGAGGTGATAAAATGGATTACAGTGAGAAAATCAAGCATTGGGATGATATGAATATTGGTGATGCAGCAACCTTTACCAAGACCATTACTGAAACAGACGTTATTCTCTGGGTCGGCTTGACCGGTGATCTCAATCCCATCCATATAGACAAGGAATACAGCAAAACCACTCGTTTTGGCGATGTTATTGTTCCTGGCGTAATGGTGCTGGGTCTGATATCCAATACGATAACCATGGCTACTTTTGGCAATGTCTATGCCAATCAAAGCATTAAGTTCCTTAAACCGGTTTATATTGGAGATACAATTACTGCAACAGCAACGATTGTGGAGAAAAATGAAGCCAAACATTTGGTAAAACTCGAAACAAAATGTATAAACCAAAAAGACGAGTTGATCATGATCGGTGAAGGAATGGAGTATATTTTAAGCTAGACTTACGGTATCAAATCATGGCAACATCGAGCTGCTTTTAGATACCAAAACATTGCGATTAGGATAATGAAAAAAGAGGTTTAACCTCTTTTTTCATTAAAAACTAATCCATGTGTTCTCTGCCTGCATTATTTCACTTAAAGGATTCCCAAAAAAGCAATAAATTAGCAGGAAAACCGAAACGAATAGCGAATGTATAATGTGCGGAATTGAACGATAATTCGTTATATAAGGAAAGTTGAAAAAATTATAACAATAACAGGGGGTGAGGAATTAGTATTAATAATCATATTAATATCTCTGAAGCTTTCATAAATATTTAAATTCTTTTAAGGAGGTAATAGATATGACAAGGGAAGTAGTATTGGTTGGGGCATGTAGGACACCAGTAGCCTCATTCGGAGGGGCGTTGAAGGATATAAACGTTACAGATCTGGGCAGTATAGTTATGAGCGAGGCAATCAAACGGGCCGGGATAAAAGCTGAAATTCTTGATGAGGTTATTTTTGGTTGTGTTCTTCAGGCAGCTCA
>CAZRMB010000035.1:9259-15479 GCA_964600925.1 uncultured Syntrophomonas sp. | reverse complement strand
TCTATGCGGTCACGATTAAACCTATGAGATGATCTTTTACATTTTCTCTGCGTCTCTGCGCCTCTGCGTCTCTGCGGTTAAATTATTTTAAAAAAGAAAAATGAATAAAACCATTCCTTTTTTATTGCTTGCTTTCCTGTTTCTTGCCGCCTGCAACCAGCCCGCGAAACACGAAGAAACGAAACAGGAGGCCACCCCCTCCGGACCGCGGGTTCCCGTACCTGACTTCAACGGCGACTCAGCCCTTGAGTTCGCGCGACTGCAACTGGCGTTCGGTCCCCGGGTGCCCAACACCCCCGCCCATGAAAAGTGCGCCACCTGGCTGACGTCGAAAATGGAGTCGTGGACCCCGCACCTCACGGTTCAGAAAGGCCAGGTGTATGCCTACAATAAGACGGCGCTCAATTTCAGGAACATCATTGGAAGCTGGAACCCGGAAAACACCACGCGCGTGCTGTTGTGCGCCCACTGGGATTCGCGGCCGTTTGCCGACCATGATCCAAACCCGGCCAACCATCGCAAACCCGTCGATGCCGCCAACGACGGCGCCAGCGGCGTGGGGGTGCTCATGGAGATGGCCCGGCAGTTCAGCCTCAAGCCGCCCCCCATCGGCGTGGACATCATCCTCCTCGACGTCGAAGACTACGGCCCCCCGCAGGATGAGAACATCTCCCAGTCGGAGGATTTCTGGGGACAGGGAGCGCAGTACTGGGCGAAGAACCCGCACGTTAAGAATTATACCGCACGGTACGGTATCCTGCTCGACATGGTCGGGGCCCCCAATGCCACCTTCCTGATGGAGAAGGTCTCCATGGATTATGCCTCCGACATCCTTAAACTGGTGTGGTCGGCCGCCGGAAGGGTCGGATATTCCTCCTATTTCCTTTACCAGGAAGGGGGATACATCACCGACGACCACGTTCCCATCAATAAGATCCGCAACATCCCCACCATCGATATCATCCACCTCGACCGGAACAGCGAAACCGGGTTCTACCCTTATTGGCACACCACCGGCGACACCTTCGACAAGCTCGATAAAAACACCCTCAAAGCTGTCGGACAGACCCTGCTGACGGTGGTCTTCGAAGAAAAATAATTTTCTCTGAGACCCTACGTGCATCCTCTGATGAGATAATTTTCTTTACCCGGGTAAGAAAATTTTAAAGCAGTTGGGTTTTACAAATTAGACATTGCATTTCTAATTTGTATTGTTGTATATTTGCGATATGATCCACAGGACTTTACACGATTTACTCCAGGCGGCCGCGCAAAAAAGCCGCATTATTTCGGTCACAGGTCCCAGGCAATCAGGGAAAACGACACTGGTCAGGGCCGTCTTCGGAGATTACACGTATGTCAATTTCGAAGATCTGGGCCACCGGGCGTTCGCAACGGAAGATCCGGCCTCGTTCCTGAAAACGCACGGGAAGAGAATGATCCTGGACGAAATTCAACACGTTCCAGGGTTGTTTTCCTATCTCCAGTTGTCCACCGATAATGATGCGGAGATGCGTATCGTCATCACGGGATCGCAGAATTTGCTTTTACACCAGAAAATTTCCCAAAGCATGTCGGGACGGGTGGCTCTTTTCACGCTGCTGCCTTTCTCGCTTTCGGAACTGGACAACACCCCCTACTCCCGGCAGGATTATGAAGATTATATATTTACAGGGTTTTATCCCCGGATTTATGATGAAAACCCCGACCCGGGAAAATGGTTGAACGATTACATTCAAACCTATGTAGAACGTGATGTCAGGCAACTTACCCAGGTTGATGACCTGCACCGGTTTCAGCAATTCCTGAAACTGTGTGCCGGGCATATCGGTCAAACGGTTAATTTTTCCTCGTTCGGGAATGCCCTGGGCATCTCTTACCATACCGCCCAGCGCTGGCTCTCGGTCCTCGAAGCCGGTTACATTGTTTTCAGGCTGCACCCCTTTCACCAGAATTTCAATAAAAGACTGGTAAAAACACCTAAACTCTATTTTTACGATACGGGAATTGCTTCCCTGTTGTTGGGGATAAAATCGACCGACCAGGTACCGGTTCATTTTGCCAGGGGAATGCTGTTTGAAAACCTGGTGATCGCCGACATGATAAAATCGGGAATCCATGCCGGGATCCGTTCCGATTTTTATTTCTGGCGCGATAATTCGGGAAACGAGGTAGATCTGATCATCGATGAAGGAATGCGAAGGAAAGCGGTGGAGATCAAATCCAGCCGGGTCATCAATTCCGACTTTTTCAATGGACTGAGCTATTGGAGCAGGACAAGCGGCGCATCGCCCGGAGATCTTTTCCTGGTGTACGGGGGAGAAGAAAACCAGGTCAGGGTGAAGGCCTCCGTGTCAGGATGGAAAAATGCCTCCCGAATGATCTTATAGCATCTCGTTTGCCAGGTTCGCCAGTTCCGACCGCTCTCCCTTCTCGAGCCTGACGTGCGCGTAGATGTCGTGCTTCTTCACCCGGTCGATGAGGGTGGAGAGCCCGTTCGACTGTGCGTCGAGGTACGGCGTGTCGATCTGGTAGATATCCCCGGTGAAGATGATCTTGGTGTTTTCCCCGGCGCGGGTGATGATGGTCTTCACCTCGTGCGGCGTAAGGTTTTGCGCCTCATCGACGATGAAGCACACATTCGAGATGCTCCGCCCGCGGATGTAGGCCAGCGGCGTGATCAGCAGCTTTTCGTTCTCCACGGCGTCGTTCAGCACCTTGTACTCCTTGTCGCGCTCGCTGTACTGGTTCTGGATGAATTTCAGGTTGTCCCACAGCGGCTGCATGTAGGGGTCGAGCTTCGACTTGATGTCGCCGGGCAGGTACCCGATATCTTTGTTGCTCAGCGGCACGACAGGCCGGGCGAGGTAGATCTGCTTGAAATTGCGTTTCTGCTCGAGTGCGCCGGCCAGCGCCAGCAGCGTCTTTCCCGTGCCGGCGATCCCCTGCAGCGTCACCAGCTTCACGTTGGGGTTAAGGATGGCGTGAAAGGCGAAGACCTGCTCGGCATTGCGGGGCTGGATCTTGTAGCACCCCTTCTTCTCAAGCTTCTCGATGCGTTCGGTGAGCGGGTTGAAATAGGCGAGCACCGAGCTCTTCCCGTTGCGCAGGATAAAATAGTGATTCGGGATCGGATTTTTGATGCCGATATCCTCGGGCAGGCACCACCCCGCCTCGTAAATGATGTCGATGATGGTCTTGTCGAGCCCCTCCACCAGGCTTTTCCCCGAATAGAGCCCTTCCACGTCCTTGATCTTGCCCGTCTCGAAATCCTCCGATGCGATGTTCAGCGATTTGGCCTTGAGCCGCAGGTTGACATCCTTCGACACCAGGATCACCTTGGCCGCGGGATTCTCGGCCATCATCACCAGCGCGGCGTTGAGGATGCGGTGGTCGGGTTTGTTCTCGCCGAACACCTTGATGGCGTCGAGCTCGCTCTGCTCGTTCATTACCACCTTGAACTTGCCGCCCTTGGGCATCCCCAGCGAGATCCACTTGGTGAGGGTGGCCTTGTTCGAAAGCTTGTCGATGATGCGGATGAATTCGCGCGCCTCGAAGTTGATGGTGTCGTTGCCCTTTTTGAAGTTGTCGAGCTCCTCCAGCACCGTGATCGGGATCGCGACGTCGTTGTCGTCGAAACTTCGGATGGCGTTGTGGTTGTAAAGGATGACGGAGGTGTCGAGAACGAAGATCTTCTTCTGTTTGGTAGTCGGCTTCAGGTTCTTTTTAACCATAGAGGAAGGATTGGTCCTTTCAAATGTAATGGAAGAAAAACCGGGGAAGCCGGAAGGGCGGTGAAAGATATAAACAGGTAGGTGTTGAAGAATCTAGGATTTCATCTCCAGCACGATCACTTGACCACTCGACCACTCGATCACATCAGCTTCACCGGCACACAGATATCAACGGTGAACTTCCCGTCCTTCGGCTGTTCGGGATACATCTCGAAGCAGGGCTTGTCGTCGCACTGATAGCCGCTTGCGGGCAGCCATTTGCCGTACAGCCAGTTCCAGGCTTCGCCGAATTCACCCGGCCCGACGACGAACCGTGCCACGACATACGTTCCCCCGTCGATCTCCATCTTCCCGACCTCTCCGTCTACTTTCGTGGCAGGCGGCACCGTGATGCATACGCTCATGCGCAACTTGTCTTCGCTCGTCACATTGGGATCATCGTGGTAGATGATCAGCATGTTGAAGAGGGGCCCGCCGATCAGTCCCCGCGGTCCGGCCCAGGCGAAAAGCCGGTTCCAGAGGTTTTCAAAGAGTTTTTCGTTGCCCTGGTAGGGGCCGGTGTGCCGGATGTAGGCGACCGTCATCTGCGGAAGTTCTTTCACCTCCACGCTTTTGTTCTGTTCCATGGTTGTCCTCCATTTTAAGGTTTGGGATTCGGGGCAAAAATAGAACTGCGGACGGCCGGAGGGTTGTTCGCTGTTGCTTTGCTGTTGACTTAAATTGCTGGAATGTTCTTTGTGTGCCCGGTACTGCGAAGCCGATATCCCGAAATATTTCCGGAAGTTCCTTGAAAACACCGAGATATCGGAAAACCCGCACCGGTCGGCGATCCCCGATATTGTATCGCGCCGGTCGGAGCAGAGGATGGCGGCGGCCCGTTCGAGGCGCAGCCGGAGGATGAACTGGAACGGCGTTTCGCCGGTCATCGACTGGAAGATGCGGCTGAAGTGGAACTTGGAAAAGCTGGCCGCGGAGGCCAGTTCTTCCAGCGTCATCGGCTTTTCGAGGTTTGCCTCGATGTAGTCGAACGTTTTGTTGATCCGGGCGATGTACGCTGCTTCGTGTTTGTTTTCCGTCATGGGTTAGGCAGTATATCAGGCAATAGGCATTAGGCATTAGGCAATAGGGAAAAGTATTTTGAATAATCGATTAATCGATTAACGATTTTTGATGATCGAAGTATAGTCATTCTGAAATCAAAGTTCGTTGATCGATTGTTCGAGTATTCTCTGCGACCTCTGCGCCTTCTCTGTGACCTCTGCGGTTAATTCAGGCAAAAGGCAAAAGTATTTTGAATAATCGATTAATCGAACATTCGATTTTTGATTTGCGAAATAGATTCATTCTGAAATCACAGATCGTTAATCGAGTACTCGATTATTCCACCCTCCGGTACGAATTCAGAACCACGAACGGCACCGTCATCCGAAGCCCCTCTTCCCGGGCTGCGAGATCGTTCAGTCGCTGCTCCACCACCGCAAAAACCTCTTCCCGCTTTGCTTCAGGCACCAGCTCTTTCCAGGGGCCTGAGAACGCCGTACGGATGAAGAAATGGTTCAGCATCGCCGTTCCGTCGGCGAACCGGTAGTGGAAGTGGTCGCGGATCACCTCTTTGACCGCGAACCCGTTCTGCTCCAGCAGTCCGGTCATCCACTCCACCGGCGGACGCTTTTTCGCTATATGCCGGCGCATGGCGTCGATCTCCGCGGTCATTCCCCGTTCCGCCAGCACCGCTTCCAGCACCCGGTAGAATTCGATCATCGTTTCGGCGGTGTTCATCGTCTGCACAAACTGTCCCCCCGGCCGGATCACCCGAGCACACTCCGCGATCACGGCAGGAATGTCGCCGGCGTTGTTGATGCCGTTGTTGCTGGTGATAAGGTCGATGGAGGCGGAGGGAAGGGGGAGGGATTCGGCGTTGCCGTGGATGAGTCGGCAGTCCGCAGTCTCCAGTCGGCGGTCGGCAGTCGCCAGTCCACCGTCGGCAGTCGCCAGGGGGTTGGGGGTCGGGATCTCAGGGTTTGCAAGATCGGCTAGTTTCCGGGTGACGAGTTCAAGCATTTCCCGGTCGGGGTCGATGCCGTATACCGTGGCGCCTTCTCCCAGGCGCATCGCGATCTCGATCAGCGGAAATCCCGTACCGAAGCCGATATCAAGTGCAGTGATCCCTTTGCGGTATTCAATGCATTCGAGCAGCCGGATGCCGAAGGGCGCGGACCAGAAGGGGATTTCGGAGAAAAGGTTTGGGTTCATGGCGAAGGTGAAGGTTCCGGCTGTAAAATTAGCGGAATGGGAGAAACAGTCACAAGTCTCAAGTCACAAGTTTTAAGTTTCCGCCTGCCGGGGTATTTCATCGACACCCGTTTCCGGGATTCCCTGCCAGGCCATTGGAAAGGCAGGGGGGGGGCGGTGTTCCCGGCCGGCCAGAGGCAGTCAGGCAGGAAAATTCAATATTCACTCGATCCAGCTTCGAAGAAGCGGTATAT
>CAZRMB010000035.1:0-9159 GCA_964600925.1 uncultured Syntrophomonas sp. | reverse complement strand
CAATAGCAATGGCAATCCCGGAGAATATGAGCTTCGGAGAAGCGGCATATCAATAGCAATGGCAATCCCGGAGAATATGAGCTTCGGAGAAGCGGCATATCAATATTCGTCGAAACAGGAGATGGTCGAGGTAAATCTACAACACAAGATTTGAAATTCCGTCGGCGGCGGTCAATTTCTGATCCGGAGCGATCAGGTTTGTCCGTTCTTGCAGCCCTGATCTGCCGAAGTGTACCTTGAAAATTCAGGAAGAAGTGCCGGAAGGGGGCGAATGGCCAGCACTTCCGGCACTTCAGAGTTGGGCCTCATCAATCGTGGACCACGGTTGATTCAACACAGTTGCCCGGGTTATCGGTGGCCTTCGCCGAGATCTGCACACCGGTCACATCGGCCACTTCTTCCGTAGCCGTGTAAAGCCAGTACATGCCCATCCCGTCGGGGTGGCACTCGCCCTCCTCGATGAGCGTTCCTCCCGCATCCCGAATTCGGACCGACACGGATCTCACGGCAAAATCGTCAAATGCCGCGACCCGGATCACATTGTTCACGTGACCGGAGTAAGTCCCGATGTCGATCGTTGAGATCCGGGGCGGTTTGAGGTAGTCGGTTACCGCAACGATATACGGTGTGCGGCCGTTGACAGCCTTTTCGGCATAGGCGGCATACGCATCCGGGTGGGTAAGGATCGATTTCGCCCAGAGGCTGGCCAACCGGAAACGGTCGCGGTGCTGTATCTGCCGTTGGGACGCCGGGGCTGCGCTCTGCTTCGGGATGTCGGTCATAAAGCTCTTCCCGTAGCGCCGACGGAAAATCACCTGGTCGCCCAGTTTTCCGTGCAGGTTGCGCGTGATAATATTCTCTCTTGTTTTTGTCATGGCTGAAAAAATTAAGGGTGAATGATGGATTGAATTGCGTTCATGATCATGATTCTGCAAAACTACTCCACCACGCACCCCGAAAACAGTTGCAAAGGGTGTATACACCCCCTGCCGCTCCAGTCTTTCTATAAGCTTTCTATATGCTTTCTATATGCTTCCTCCAGTTATTCTGTATCATAGCTGTATCATAGCTGGCTTTATCCTTGATTAATCCTGGCTAGACGGTATAAGGAATGACTATCTGCGGCTGGGCGACAGGCTCAAGTCACAAGTCACAAGTTTTAAGTTTACGCCTGCGGCGGGATTTTTTATACTGAGCGATTAGGTTTGGCCATTCTTGCAACTTTGATCAGCCGAAGTATCCTTCGATGTTTCCTGTCGGTAGGTATGAAAGGGTGTTCGGTGTTTATAATCCCTTCAGTTGTTCGTTATATGCCACCAACATGATTCCGCTCGGTTGATCCATACTTTCATGTCAATTCTTTTTAGCAAAGGCTTCCGAACACCCAACTTGGTCATAACTTGTGCTATAATCAGTAAGAGTGATTCTATTGATGATATGAATAAATATTTATCATTTTAGAACTTTTGTCAGAAAAAATTATTGATCTGCTTTCCTTATAAAACCATCCAATTGGCACAAGGACATGTCTCTTTAATGCCTGATTCTGCTCAATATCAGGCACATTTAAAAACGTAATTTCATTATTTTCAATTTCTTCAAAACTATCTGCAAAAAATTGAAGACTTCTGATCCCATTAATCGGTAATATATTATAGAAAAGGTTCAGAACACTTCGTTCGATCTTTTTTATCGGTTTATACTTGTTATTTAAATAATTCACCATGATATAAACCTGTTCGGTTTTAATTTTTGAATCTTTGGAAAGATATTCAAAATAGTTGTTCAATGCTGAATGAATGGGTGACTTTTTTTCCTGAAGTTGACTTAAGGAAGGTTTAAAGTCTTTAACCAACTGTGAATATACTTTATGCTGGAACGATTTGTCATCAAAAAAGTTCTCAACTCTATTCAATCGAAGAATTTCATTTTCATAAAACATCATCTCAGTGTAAAATTGCTCGGTATCACCTCCTGTGAATTTATTAACATCATCCCTGATTAATTTAACAATCTCATGAAGTATACCTGCTCCTAAAGAATCAAGTTCCAGAATTGGTCCATTTAACCTTGATGCAAAGTCTGACCCCTTATTGTTTTTGGGGTTTTTTGAATCGCTTAAAGCATTTAAATCTGAAGTTGAAGCAAATAGCCAGATACAGGGGTCTATTCTATAACTTCTACCCTCATTAATAAAGACTCCATCCCAAATTGGACTTAACATTAATGGAATTATTGAATGCCCTTCCACTTCAGCATTAATTTCATCAATAAAGACCAATAATTTTTTATCCTTATTACGGCTTTGAACTGACGAAATAGTTGCAAGACAACCGATAAAATCTTTTGTAGTTGCCATCTGCGATACAGAGAATTCTAAATATTCCAATTTGAACTTTTTTGCGGCACATTTTGCAAGAAAACTTTTTCCCCATCCTGGGGCTGCCGTGATCAAACAACTTAGAGAATACTCAGGACTAACTTGCTTTGAGAATTTATAGATTTCATTAATCAGGTCATTAATGGCATTTCGTTTACTTCCACCAATAGTAATATAATCATCTAGACTTCCAAACCCTCGCCATAAATCAAATGATTTTTGATTAATAATCCCCTGATATTTAGATGATTCATTCCATCTTTTCCAAAGATCATCATAATTGGAAAGCGTTGATTTATCATTTAATGAATTGTTAAAGTACGAATCCTTATGAAATATTGCATCTATAATTTCACTGTAATTAAAAACATTGAGATTCCCTTCATTCCATTTCTCTCTTAATAGTTCAGACCAATAATAGGCAAAATTTGATGCTTCATTACAGATCTCATGAAATTTTTTGGGTGGGACCCCAACAATAGATCCAATAATTTTTTTGATTACTATAGCGGTGAAGAATTTTCTTGTCCTACCAATTGTTAGTGGTTGACTAATTTTTTTTGAATTATCGTAAAGAAAACAACGATACCTATGGGTGCCACTCCTTTTACTTGTCTCAATTCTTTCAATTCCAACGATGCTATTGTCCTCGAATAATATTGCAGCGCTTTTTGCAATATTAGGGAATTCAACAGGTCTTGGATTCTCATGCAAATAATATGGAGATCCTACCATTTGACCTAGGAGTTCAAGAGATGACCTTGAGATTGTTTTTTCGAACCATGGTTTACGTATTCCTTTTTCTTTTTGCTGAATTTTGAAGTCATTGACTATTGTCTCTATGCAATTATTCTCATTCCCATAATGCTGAATATTTATAAATAAAGCCTTCAACCAATCTGGATTTTCCATTTTTGTCCTAATATGCCAACAGACTTCTTGATATTTAAATGTATTAAGAAAATTAAAAAGTTGATTAATTGTTTTGGATGATAAAACTCCCATCCCATGGTCTTCCACAATTATATGAATTACCATTCCGGTGAAATCAACGTCCTTTCCTAGTAGCTCTTCAATTGATAATTTGTCACCTGTACTATCATCAAGTTTGTTTATCCAATCAATTCTATTAATATTATGTGGTGTTTTACCACCAAAACCATCATAATTTCTAATAATCCTGTTAGTTGAGGCAGTCTCTTGCTTCTTATCGTTATAAATATTAAATATATTTATATTACTTTCAAACTTGCATAGTTCCGAGTAATTATATAAACAATGAGTTTGCCCTACAATTTTAGAAGAATATTTTTGATTATTCGAATTTACCCCAGGAAATTTCAAGGATCGTAAAGTATATGGAGTAAGAAACTTTTCTTTTGAGTGCTCACGACATAAAAGACATTTAATCACAGCATTATCTACAGGATTCCAACTACCAATACATGTTAAGTTCTCAAGTTTGATTGATTTTCTTCTTTTTCCTATTTTAACTTTAACTTTATTTCTAGCCTTAATTATTTCAATTATCTCAGGAACTCCGCAGTAATTCATTACACTGTTTGTAATTTCTTTTTGTTGGACTGAATAATGGATATCTCCAGTGTGAGAACTGTGGTATGAGTTTATTTTACTTACAATCCAATACTCATCAATAAACCAGTCTCCAATAAGAAGGAGTGCAATGTTGTTTGCTTTTTGATTATTTTTCATAAAAGCGATGTTACCATGTTGGGTACTTACAGCACTAAATAGTAGTAACTGTCCATAGGCTTTTGCAATCATTCAAATGTTTGGATCACTCATAGAAGCTCAAATGAGTACCAAGCAATATACCATATTTTTGAAAAATAAAAGTACTTTCCTTTATACAATTGTTCAAAATTTGTAACGGCCCATAAATTACGTCTTGATAAAGTATATATAACATTTTCGCTTTTTGAATTATATACACATTCATTTAGAAACTCTAACAATTCCAATCAAAACAATTGTTGCAACAAATTCAGCTACTACAGCAAAAAACAATTTACGGTTCAAGCGTTTCTCCAGTTGGTCAGCCTCTCTTTTTGATTTTTCTTCCTCTCGATTCGTTACCATTTTTTTAAATAGAGTATCATTTGAAATATAAACTGAATCAGTTGTCGAAATAATTTCCGTTCGGTAGATAGTGTCAGATCGGTGTATTGTATCACAGAGATAAATCGTATCAGTAAAATAAATCGTATCATGTCGGTTTTCTGGCCTTTCAGCATTCGATAAACTATTATAATAAGAAAGATTGTTTAACAAATTATCAATGCTACTAATAATTTCTTCGAACATTTGTGAATCAATATTGGCAAATTTATAACTTAGATTGCCAGCTGGCCCATAAATATAAATGGTTGGAAAACAATAAATTCTTTCAATCTGTGACCAATAGGCAGGCACGGAAGTCTTTTTATAAACATTCCAGTTTTTAACATCACTTTCATTACCAAGATTACAGGAATAAATATCAAAGTTTTTCCTTTTTGAATATCTATTTTCTAATTCTACTTCTACTTTTTTACATGGGATACAACCATATATTGAAAAAATAAATACTGTGATGTGTCCATTTTTCGTATAGGAAGATAAATTGATGACTTTATTTCTCAATTCCAAATTCTTTATTTGTGCTTGAGAAGCACATATTCCCATCAGGGAAAACAGAAAACAAATAACATATCCTTTCATATTCTATCTATTTATTTACATCTCCACCTTTAATAATTTGATCACAATCTGGCTGATCTAATTTAGGACACTTTGGCACATCCTCCAAGACCAGATTATCGCAATTGCCTGTAATGCTCTTTACATTTTTACAATTTCTTGCACCAATATAAATTGACAGGTGCTTCTGCGTGAAGTCATTATAGAATTCCTGAATCTTATATTGTTTCCCACAAAGACCACATGAAACATATTTTGTCGGGGATGTTGGCTTCCCATGGCAATTATGCTCCGGCATAACTAGATACATGGTAAAATCATGGTCAACAAATACCACATCATTAAAAGCCTCAACTGCTGCATCCTTATTTACTCCTATATATTGAAATTTAATTATCTGCTTCCCTGTGCTCTTATTAACAATTTCAACAGGATCATTGTATGCCACGAAATCGTTGTAAATTTTATTTTTTATATCTCCATCTCTCCATACTAAAACATCACAGGCTGTTTTTTTTTCTGTTTGATTTTTAATTTGCTTTTCTATATAGGCACCATCGGTCGTATAGCCTTTTGCAGTGTCTGGAGGATCTCGTAATTCAAATATACAATCTCCATTGGGATTACAAATTCTTCCTCTTCCGTGTTGGCAAAAGCCAATAATTGAAACGAAAACAATGTAAATAATTATAACAAATCTTCTCATAGTCTACATTTTGTTAAAACACTTTCTCTGAATTTGTTTTATACACTTAATTGTAGTTGTATTTGTACCATAGTGCGGTTCCAATATCTGTTTGTAGAAGAAGAAAATTTTTCTTCCATTTTCACAGTCATAAATACTATTCAATAGTTTTGTGAACACTTCACCAAGCACCTTCAACCTCTCCTGTTTTTCTTCATATGTCAACGATTTGCTTTGAATCTCATTATCAAGCTTGCTTAAGGTATAGAGCTCATTTTCATAATCAATGGGACTCAAATCCGTTTGCTCACTAATTTCATCCGGAATCTTTTTCATTTTTATTTCCAGATAATTTCCAATGCTCGCCAAATTAAGATTATATAATGTAAAATCCGAATAATCATTAGGAATGGATGCCGTTATAAAAAAAGGAGTATTATCATTTGAATCTTTTAAAGGAATAAAATAAACACCCGGTTGATTTGTTTGCTTCGATATTTCACTTGACTTGCTGCAAAATATATTTGCGTCGCTAAGAAAATTATTCGTCGACTCGTCTTTGACAATTACATAAAATCCCGAATTTACCAGTAAAGTGATTTCTTGAATTTTACCAGTCCCACTTGGTTGGAAAGGCTCTTTAAGATATGAATACCCCTTTTTAAATATGGACACAACAACTTTTTGATTATTAGTAATTCCTTGATCTCGAATGTCAAACTTGAAAAACCCATTAGCATCTGTCACCGTTGTTAACGATACTTCCTCTAACTTTACTGTTGCTCCATATATCGCCCCTCCATTTTCATTAACAACATAACCAGATATATAATCAAGGGTATTTAAAGCAAGTTCATTGTTGCCACCAATGACTAATTCCTGCTTTTTATAATCAAAATGAATTTTACCAAATCGACTCAGTACATTTTGTCCAAGTAACATGCTTGCATTAATAGAATTAGACACAATTGCTTCTACATTAAAAATTGTGCTATTCCCCAAGGTAACACTTTTTAATCTATATTCCTTGCATATTTCCCTTGCACCTTGGGCAGTTTTAATTGTGATATTACGTATAAAATCAGAGCTATCTAGACCGCCTCTCATTTTTAATATATTGTATAAATCTGGAGCCATGAACAATTCTGCACAGCCAGAATCAAAGATAAAGTCAATTGTAATTTTCTCGTTTATTGTAACGGGTATTTCAAAAAGTCCATCTATTCTTTTTTTCACTGGAATATGAATATTTTGACAAAAAACAATAGTTACATTAATTGTCAAAATAATTGATAAAAAACAACGAGCATAGATTCTCATACAGATGATTTTAAGTGTATACAACAGGCGTTTACTCGCATTTTAACAACACCCTTGAAATACATTCCTCGTCGGTATTTCATTTACTTTATCGATGAAGAATATATAGGGGGGTGCTCTCGAATATAAAATGCATACCGTTTGACGGATTTCTAACGATCAGTGTTCATTTTCAGTCGGTTTCAGCCACAACACCAGGATTATATGTTGTGACTACGATCCAATCCTTAATCCTTATAGCATTTTCGACATTTCTTTTGAATGTTAGAGTTTTCAAATATTGTTTTTCCAAATAAAGAATATCTCAATTCCTCTGCGATTACGTTACAAATCAGCGAGATTGAGTGCCAACAAATTAATGTCATTGATGAATTAGATAAAAAAGTTCTTCATTCTGGATTATAATTCCTTTCACGTAATATGGGTTTCGCATCCCTCTTCGATGTCAAAGGACTGGCAAATTAACTGATGTGGTCACAAATGATTCCAATATCGCATTAGTTGATTACTCGGTTGAGAACCCGGTAACGCATGCAATCCTTAGTCCGTATTAAAAGGTGACATGGTTCTTTGAAAGTCGAGAAAACAGTGTAAAAATCATGTTTGTTTTATCCATAAAAGGATGAATTTCTGACAGCATAAACAATTTCATCCAGTTATCTGATTTCATGAACCGATCCTTCAATAATAATCAGGCATTGGGGCAACACTGGTTTCACATCAAGTAAAGTTTGAAGTTATTTCGCCACTTAAGTTATGCGTGACTTAGCCCAGATGAGAACAACAAGACACAAATCGATCACGGAAGTGTCCTGTGTCTAGATTTTTCCTTTCACCTTCAAATTGACCATGTTATCATAAACACATAGCACACTTGCTTGTTCAATAAACTTTAAGGCAAGGTCTAAAAAGATACGCCATTCTCCGCTTTCTCTTGCGTAAGAAAGTACAAGTTTACTGATTGGTTTGCTGGCACCTTAGCGAAAGGACGGTCCATTTTGGTGTTGAATACAAAGAAAAGTGTCAGTAGGTTTCTCGAATGGGTGCGGTCCCATAAACAATGTTGAGAAATTTTTTCCTGCCGGTAATCACCATTCTTGAAGTCACCATTGTCCCTTCAAACGTAATCCTAGAAAATCTCCCTTGGTGCAATCTCCATTAGTTGTCCGAAAAACAATCCTGACATAATTCACAAATGTTTTCGATCAACGGAGAACAAAAGCAAATTAAAATAGTGGATTGATTAAACATTCAGCAATCGAAGTTATATCAAGCTTTTCAAAGAACTTTTGACAAATTGAATCAAACACTAAGAGTATGGTATAAAAAATCTCATTTATCATTATAATTATCTCTTCCCAACCCTAACCACTATCTCTAATCGCGTCTCCGTCAGAATAAAGCCAGATTCGCCTTTCAGCGTTGAATAGACGAACCGCTCTCTCACTCGGAAGGCCACGCCCTTCCCACCCTTCCGGCGTAAACCTACACCGGTAGAAATTTTGCCTGGGATTTTAGAGTCAAATCCGGTGTGCTCGGGTCTCGCTGGGTTGGTGATCCGGAGGCCTGATTTGGATGGCCAAAACTTCCCCGCTGTTCCCCTCTCTGCAACGACCCACGTCGGGTGTGCCCCTACTGAATGTGCGGAACCCGACGCCGGAGGATGTACCTGCGATTCCGAATGACTGTTTCTTACCATAACCGATAAACGGATAACGACAGGTGGTTGGAAAGCGATTGGTCGACAGTAAATGGTAATGTCATTTTTGTTATGCCAAATATAATAATTTTTTTAATTTCAAAATATTTTTGTGAAATTTTTCTCACATTTTTTATCATTTTGTTTTTGTGTTGGTTGATCATCATCAATCGAATACTGTTATGATGCAGCTTAACGATATATGAATCGAATTTCCGGAATTGCTTGTATTTAATTGGAAATTTGCGTGGTTTGATCGGTTAGGCTTCATCGCCCTTACAGCCGGAAAGATGCCCGGGTGATCCATGAGCGATATCGAATTTTCAAGTACCTTTATCCCCCTCAACTTCTCCGTTGAACGATAATGCCGGATTA
>CAZRMB010000034.1:3205-15485 GCA_964600925.1 uncultured Syntrophomonas sp. | reverse complement strand
GGCGGGAATACCCAAATGCATTTACCCAACTGTCATTGATGTCAGCGTAAGTAAAGTCCTCCAGGTTTAGAATGGACATAATTATGTCAGTATTGCGATAGGCGTTAAAAAAAATTTCTACGTTGGGCTGATCATATATGTTAAATTTACCTTTATGCGACCGCAGATTGTTGTCTTTATCGTTGGGATTACTATTTTTACTGGATGAATCGAACATCTTCAATCCCCCTCATACCTCGACCGATATAATCAATCATTTTTTGTATGTTTGCTCTTGATTCAAATAATTGGATACTCTAGTTAAATCTCCTTCTAATTTATAGAAATAGTGAAAATTTTTAGACAATAAAAAATCTCTCCGAACGCTTTATAATGTCGGAGAGATTTTCGGATTTCTTGTTTATTCAATTCTCATCAAGCCATATCCAACCGCAAGCATATGGCAGTCATATCATCGGCCGGTTTGCCTGCAGCAAGGCTCAGTGCCCGGCTGATAACCATTTGCGCGATGATTTGCGGATCTGTTTCGTGAATCTGCGCCAATAAGCGTGGTATCCAAACATCACCGTTCTGCTCCCGGGATGCTTCCATAACCCCGTCGCTGACCATCAGAATGATATCACGAGGCAGTAAGGATCTTCTCTCACTGTTTACTTCAACTTCCTCCAGTATGCCGATGGGAAGGGAAGATGAACTTAATTCGGATATCTGCTTTCCTCTTTTAATAAAAGTCGGAGCGCTGGCAATCTTGATAAAGTCAAGTTCAGCACTATATAAATCTATCAGCATCATATCCATAGTGGTAAAACTCTCTTTTTGTGAACGCAGCAATAAAACAGAATTAATGGTCTTTAGAGCCAGCTCTTTGTCAAAACCGCTTTCAAGCAGATCAACCAGCAATTTTACTGCCGTATTGCTTTCTTCGCGAGCATTTTCTCCGACACCCATGCCGTCACTCAGAACAACAAGTTCCTTGCCTTCCTGCAAAGTATTTATGATCATGCTGTCACCGCTCCTGTCTTCCCTGGCGACCTGGGCAACAGCACTTCTGACCTGGTAGTTAAAAGCACGCTTCAGCGTGAAATCACATGCACCTCTGCCCATGAAACCGGGACAGTTTTTTTGGCAAACCTCCATTTTTTGTCCCAAAGCAGAAGAAAGTGCCGGAGCCACACTCAGTTCACAACCGCTGCCGTCCACACATGATGCGCTGATCACATTGATTGACAATAACTCTCCCTTGCAGCAGATGGGACTGATATCTTTCAGATTTATACCCAGCCGTTTACAGGCCTTCAGCAATTGCTCGCGCAGTCCGCTATCAATCGAGGAATCAATTTCAATTTCATCCGCCAGGCTTCTGACCACCTGCCCGACACCTTTTAGCTGCCTGGCAACCAGTTCGCGTGATTCACCCATTTTTTCCGACCAATATTCATTGATACGCAGATTATCAAAAAGATAATTTACCGTGGTCACCAGTTCGCGGCCATGCAGGCACTTCTTCTTTAGGGATGGCGGTAAATCCTCATAACTTATTTGCCCGGCACTTTCAGTTTGACAGAAGATTTCCAGGATTTCCTGCGCTGTACTGTGATACTCCCGGTTCCAGCAGCCATTAAAACGAGTACAGTCTTCACAGAAGCCGTTGGATAATTCATCATATAAATAATTCAGACAGGAATTTCCCCGCGGACGGTTGTTTACTTCATCCAGACCGGTAAACGTCGAACTTAGTTCATCAAAGACCTGAGCCAAATGATGGATGCGATTACCGATCGTTTCATTGAGACGGAGGTCGGATTGACTATCGTCTGCTTGATGGCGGGATAATGTCCCCAGACTCTGTATCGGCAGCTTTTCTTTTAAAGACTCGGGTAACAGCATAAAAATAATGCTGGCTATCCCCGTTTCCCACAAACCCAATACGGTAAGCTGACTGTCGGCAATAAACATTGACAGCGCCAGCGTTCCCAACATGTAACCTATAATTACCCCTAACCGTCCAAAGCTGCGGAAGATTCCCGCCAAGAGCCCGGATATGGAATACATCCCCAGTGTCTGGGCAAATAAGCTGGATGAAATCGAGGGAAGTATGCCTGACATTACTCCCATTACAGCTCCTCCCCCGGTACCCCAGAGGTAGGCAGCGATCATTATCCCCAGACGGCATAATATCCCGCTGACTGCCAACCCGGCCACCTGCAGATCACTAAGACCCATAATCAAGCCAATGCCCAGGACCATGAAGGCGCCCATTTCTTCAAAACCAAAACTAGCCACGGGTTTCTTCTGCTTGATCACTTCATAGCAATGCAGCAGAACATAACTGATAACACCGCTGATCAGTGCTTCAAATACGATTACCATTTCCTGATAAAAATTCAGACCGCTTATCATTAAAGCAGCACTCTTTATGACCAAAATGACAGCTGCCGTTATCGCGGGTACTCCCCACCAGGTTTTGCCCAATTGAATTTTTTCAGTGTTTAAAACCCACACCATAACCAGCAAAGCAGCCATATCAGCTGCCAATACGCTGCCGGGCAGAACAGATGCCAGACCGATCAGGCTGAAAAGCAGCAGGATCATGCTGCGCGAACGGTTTTGAGCAGCAAAAACAGCTACAAAAGCAAATATAAAGGGTAACAGTTCACCAAGAATAAAAGCTCTTGATAGAATTACCGCGCCTCCGGCCAGGAGGAGACTTTCCCATCGCAACATGCTTTTAAGCCAGTCAACAGAATAATTCAAATTGCCGGCATGGAAAATTTTATGGAACTGCAGTTGTGGCGGATGCCAGGCAGGAACAAGCTTTCTTCTTGCCTGTCTGGGCACAAAATCTTCTTCCATTCTTTGATAAGGGTATATTTCCAGTCGTTCCAACATTTCATTACCCCCTTGTGACTGAACCTGAGTTTTACCATTATAACAGGGGATGCCTTATAAAAATGTCAGCCAAGGGAGTAGGGCTTTATTTTATTCAAACAAAATCTCTGCATAAAAGCCTTGCAGGTGCAGTTTATTCCAGACTTCAACATTTATTCGCCCATGGTTGGCGAGAAAAGCCCCCCACCCGCTGTCGCAATCAAAAATTGCTTGCGGGTTCCGGGAATCTTGTGTTTAAAATAAAAAAAAGAAGAGACCAAACTCAATTGATCTCTTCCTTAAATCTTTTTTACGGTTATAAATAATTACTATTTTCTAAGATATGCCAGCCAGTAGAAACCGCCTACAAAAATAGCTCCGCCGACGATGTTACCCAAAGTAACCGGCAGCAGATTGGCGCTGAAGAAATTGGCATAACTAAAGAACTGAACCACCTGATCAGCTGTCATGTTAAATACGCTGACCGGCGCACCATCAACCATCTTGGTAGCTGCCGCGACCATATCAGGATTGGCATTGGCAATGGTGATACCCATGGGGATGAAGAACATGTTGGCAACGCTATGTTCGAAGCCGCTGGAAACGAAAGCCATGATGGGGAAGAATATGGCGAAGATTTTTCCGACAATATCTTTGGCAGCGAATGCCATCCAGACCGCCAGGCAAACCAGCCAGTTACAAAGAATACCCCGGCAAAATGCCTGTCCCCAGGTTAATGCCAGTTTACCTTTGGCAATCGCCAGCGCTTTGGAACCCATAGCGGTTAGGGTTATTGCCCCGGCGGCATCTGCTTGCCCCCAATAGCCGCCCCAGAATATGATATAAACCAACATAACTGAACCAATAAAGTTGGCAATGAATACTACGATCCAGTTGATCAGCAATCCGCCCCAAGAGGCTTGACCATTCATGGCCGAAATAGCACAGGCCATATTGTTGCCGGTGAACAGTTCTGCTCCGGCAATAACTACCAGCATCAGGCCGACGGAGAATACGGCGCCAAACAGGAATTGTCCGCCCGGTGTTCCTCCCGGTAAAAGCGTGTCCATCGATCCGATCTTGGTAGCCAGATTAGCTCCAAATCCAATGTAGGCACCAGCCAAAATACCCAGAACTATCATTTTCAAAAGTGGCAGTTCGGACTTGGCTTTGCCTGCCGCACATGCGGTTGCTGCAATCTCTGCAGGTGTTAAAAATCCCATAACTAAATCCCCTCTCCTTTTTTTTATTCCGACATCCAAGCTATGGTTTTTCAACAAAATATTGAGAAAGCCATAACTCTTTAACATACTCGTTAAATATTCTACGTAAAGCAAATAAATCCTTCTAAATATATTATTTTATTCACAAATATTAAAGTGACCAGATAATACCCTGCAACAGATCACTGTCACTGACAATGAGTACATTTTTTTTCAGCATATCCATAATAAGCATGGTAACAAGTACCCCGGCATTAATAATGTCAGCCCTTTCCGGCTGCAGCCCCGGCAATCTTCTGCGTAGTACCAGTGGGGTCCGCTCCAGAAGCTGATAAATATCAGCAATTTCCTGACGGGTCATATGATGTCCATGTACTTTAGCGGAATCATATATCTCCAGACCCAATTTGACCGAAGCCAGCGTACTGGCTGTGCCCCCTACCATAACCAGCGGATAATCCCTAAATCTTGATTGCATGCCTTGAACCGGCTGTAGACGCTCCGCTATATCGGCCACGCTCATATGCATATCTGTGGCCCGAACTGCACCAACCGGCAAGGAAATTACAAATTCCTGCTGGTTGCAGATAAATTCAGTACTGCCCCCGCCCAAATCAACAACTAGTGGAGAATGACCCAACTGCAGCCCTTTTTCAACACCTATATAACTTAGTCTTGCCTCTTCTTCCCCGCTAATAATATCAACCGGTATTTGACTGCGTCGGATGGATTCTTGCAAAAACATTTTCCCGTTGGTAGCCTCACGTACCGCACTGGTTGCTACCGCCCGATAACGCTGTACATCATATGCTTTCAGCAATGGTTGGATCTTTTCCAGCCACCGCCAGCTGTGTTGCGCTGCTTCCTCGCTTATTCGTCCGGTTTGACCCAAGCCCGCTCCAAGGCGTGTGGTCTCGATTTCTTTATACAGAATCCGCAAACCTGAATCTTCCTTTTCGGCAATCAACAGGCGGCAGGAATTGCTGCCGATATCTATTGCTGCATAACTCATAGAAAACCTCCCTTATCATATGTAGTAATAATTTTATACGCAAAAAAGCACTTCGCTAATGAAGTGCTCTTTAAATTTATCCTTGATTGTTTTTTCTTCTGCGGGGTTCAACTTTATTTTTGAGGGGCTGCATTCTTTCATCGCTTTCCTTCAAAAACCTGCTGATCTTGTCATCCAATGTTACGGGTGCTTCAGGTTTTTTTTGCCCGCTAAAACCTCTATTGTCCCTGCGGGGTTCAGAGCGGTTGAATCTGGGCTGACTCGGTGCAGGCGGAACCACCTTGGGCGGCAGTGCCTGTTTTATGGAGAGCCCGATCTTTTTCCCGTCAATGTTAAGTACTTTAACCTTGACCTGGTCACCTTCCTTAATGTAGTCTTTGACATCTTTCACATAAGTGTCGGCTATTTCAGAGATATGAACCAACCCTACCAAGCCACCAGGCAGCTCAATAAACGCTCCAAACGTCGTGATACCTTGAACCTTGCCCTCAATTATTTCGCCAGGTACAATATTTGTCTGTTCAGTTGGCATAGAAATTAAGATCCCCCTCAAATAATACTATGTTCATTGTATTAAAAGCATCGGGGCTAGTCAACCAGAAACAGCTAATTGTCCTGTTGCAGATCAATAATTACTTTTTCTCCGCTTTTAACCATTCCCAACCGCTCACGGGCCAGTCGTTCAATCTCCTCAGGTGTTTTCAATTCCTGTAAATTTTTTTGGTAATCACGTTTTATTTGCTGGAGTTCAACCTTCTGTTTTTTCAACTCGCGCTTCTGAGCTGAAAGTTCCAGAATCGTTTTGCCTCGGGGTACAATCGTTACGAGCAAGACGATACAGACCAGGCCGCTTATAAATAAACGCATATTTTTATTATTAGGCTTCATCTTCGTCCTCCCCTTCAAAAATGCCCATCACATCTCCGGGAAGCACGATAACTACTTCGTAGCCCTTATTACGGGCACGGTTGAACAGGGTGGCAACAGTACTGGCGCTCACCTTCAGAATTCGGGTAATTTCATCGGTGCTTTTACCCATTTCTTTCAGCACCACTACCTGTCTTTCCCTGAAACTAAGTTTTTCGGCTCCCCTGATTTCAATCTTCATACTATATAAACATAACCTATCCACATATTTTCCACAATATGTGGACAAAAATTTTTATATTTTCCTGCAAATTGAATTCATTAGAGAATGGAATCATCCGGGGGCATCGGGGGATGATGATTACGCCATTTTAGGCGAATTTTATTGATCAGCCATAATCCGGGTTTAATGATCTGACTCACCAGTATCCTCAATAAATATGCACCGGCTTCAGCAATTACCTGCAAAGGTCGATACAGATGGGGAGCGAGCGTTTTAAAATAAATGATTCCCCCCAGGATAAGGAACACAAATGTATAGAATCGCAGAGCGCCTTGATTGATCAGCAGCATACCCAGCGATACAAGCAAAATCATGAACATCCACAGGAAAAAATCCAGCAGATACAGGATATACTTACCGACTTTCAATGCTTTAATACCCAATTGATAAAAATGTATTACAAATCCAGCGATTCCTCCTAATAGCAAGGTCAGAACAAATATTTTTATCTGGGTGAGCAAACCCAGCAAATGAATCCCTCCTACTTCAAGAGGCGGTTGAGGATCGTCTTCCCTTTATTTTTTAAATTTGTTCCCTGGGGTTTATAAACCAGATGATTGATGCTTCCCATTACAGCTACCTTGCCATTCTCAAGATTAAGCATGGTTATATGCAGTTCCTGTCCGCCTATTTCCAGATATCCCATGATGGTTTCAAGAATGATTTCTTCTTCATCAAAATTTAAAACATTGGTTATCCCGCTTAATTCGATCGATTTGCGGTCTGACATGCTGATCAAATGCTCGGTCATTGAATTCACCTCCCTTTATCTGTTTTGACATACGCTTATTCAGACAGACTTGATTCTCTGCCTTGAAAATAGCTATGCGAACCAGGGCTGTTTTATTCATTTGTAAAGTTTTCACTGGCAATTTTTTATCATAAAACAAAGCAAGACGTTTTACCCAAAGCAGTAAAACGCCTCATAAAAAAAACATCCCGTATTTATCATACGGGACGGTCATGATCATTCAATTATTCGGTAGAGGTTGCGGGCTTCGCTTGCTTTTACGTTTTCCTTGATGTCGAGTATCTCAAAGATTGTTTCCCGATCACCAATCCGCAAAGTGAGAATGTCTCCCTTTTTTATCTCTGTTGACGGTTTGGCGATTCTGCCGTTTACCATTACTCTTTCGTTTTCAGCAAAATCCTTGGCCACAGTCCGCCGTTTTATAATTCTGGATACCTTTAGAAATTTATCCAGACGCATTTTAATCTACAGCATCTTTTAAAGCCTTACCAGCTTTAAATGCCGGTACCTTGGTTGCCGGAATGCTTATTTCCTGACCAGTTTGCGGGTTTCTGCCCTTTCTGGCCTGACGTTCCCGTACTTCAAAGGTGCCAAATCCAACGAGCTGTACCTTATCGCCAGCTTTCAATGCGGTTTCAACGGTAGTAAAGAAAGCGTTTACTATTTTGTCAGCATCCTTTTTAGTAATATTGGCTTTCTGGGCAACTTCACTGATTAATTCAGTCTTGTTCAATGATATCCCTCCTTTTCGTATATTGTTGGCATATTATGCTATTCTATGCTGAGCCCGCTAATCCTTCTTTTCTTTAAGTAAAAGTTAAAAAGTTGTTCTCATATTGCTGTTTATCTGACCCGGCAACAAATTCTAAACGGTTTATAAACCCTTTAATTTGGCTTCATCCCAAATAAGGTCAAGCTCCTCCAGACTCATCTCGTCGAATATTTTACCGCTGTTTTCCAACTTTTGCTCAATAAAATGAAAACGACGTGCAAACTTATTGCTGGCTGACTGCAGGGCTTGTTCGGGTTCTACTCCTTCCAATCTGGCGATGTTGACCAATGCGAAAATCAAATCTCCCGTTTCCTCAAACTTGTCCGCCTGTTCTTCAGCCTTGACCAGTTCTTCCACTTCTTCCTGAAATTTTAGCAATGCACCGTTGGCATCCGGCCAGTCAAAGCCTACGCGGGCTGCTTTCTCCTGCATCTTTTCAGCTCTCATTAAAGCTGGCAAGCCTTGGGGAATCCCCTCCAGGAGATATTTTTTGCCTTCTTTTCTCTTAAACCCTTCCCATTTATCCAGAACATCATCCGCTGTTTCCAAGTGCATGGTTCCAAAAACATGGGGATGCCTGTCCACCATTTTGCGGCTGACGCGCCGGGCAACTTCAGCAAAATCGAATTGTCCGTCCCTTTCTGCCAGCGCCGCATGAAATACGATCTGGAGGAGCAAATCTCCCAATTCTGTCGCCAATTCATCTATATCACCCTGATTAATGGCATCAATTACTTCATATGTTTCTTCAATTAAATAGCGCACCAGGGATTCATGGGTCTGTTCCCGATCCCAGGGACATCCGCCTTCTCCCAGCAGCCTATCCATGATGGCAACCAATTCTTCCAATGCTTCACCATTTTTGTTCATGTATTTCTCCTCCGTCTTGTCATAAATAATTTTTACTGATTATCCACGCCCCAACATTTTTTTGATCATCTTCAGATCGAACTCTTTAAACAACAGTAATAATACCGCATAAACAGCAACTCCTATACATATGGCCAACAAGGTAGCCAGATGAGAGTGCAGGCCCAATCCTACTACGGTACCATAACATATTTTAACGGAAGCACCCATGGCAGTTGTAATCAGCAATAATTTAACCAGCCGGCCGGTTTCATAACGCACGTCCGTATAGCGTTTCAGGAAGAACAAGTTTAACGATGAGCCAATCCCAAAAGCCAGAACGGTGCCAATGGCGGCTCCTCTAATATTTAACATGGGAACACTGGTCAGGCTGTAATTTAAGATCACTTTGAGCACACCGGTTACCAACAGGCTTCGCATGGCAATTTCAGGCCGACCAATCCCCTGCAGTCCGGCACTGGATAATTGGAAAGCTGCCAGAACAATCGTTGAAAAGGCCAGTATCTCCAGGGGAATCCCTGCTTCCGGAGCTGCATATAAAAGATCACATATCTGCACCGCCAGAACATACAAGCCGGCTGCACAAGGCAGTGATATAAGCATTCCCGCTCTGATGCCGGAATTAATACGATCGTTTAAATTGCGCCGGTCCTGGCTGGCCAGTGCTTCAGAAACTGCCGGAACCAGGCTGGTAGCTATGGAGATGGTAAAGATGGTAGGCAAACTGATCAGGACTGCAGCCATACCTGATAATTGCCCATAAAGAGCGGTGGCCTGAGAAGTCGTATAATTAATGGCCATTAACCTACCCGGCACGATTATGGCATCCAAAACCTGCACCAGCGGTAATACGACTGCCCCAAAGGATACGGGAACGGCCAGCCGGATGAATTCGGAGGCAAGATCCCGCGAACGTTCTGAACTGTATAATAAACCTTGACTGCTTTTTTGTTTCTGGAAGCGCCAGAAGAAAATCATAAGTACGATCAGCCCGGCCACCCCTCCGACGACTGCCCCGAAGGTAGCACCCGCAGCAGAATATTCAATCCCCCGGGGGAAAAGCAGATAGGCCAGGATCAATACGGCGGTCACCCTGAACAGCTGTTCAACCACCTGGGATATAGCGGTCGGTATCATCCATTGATGACCCTGGAAATAACCACGAAATACCGACATCAGTCCGGCAAAAAAAACAGCCGGCGCTACTGCCCAAATGGCAAAGTAAGCGCGCGGTTCATGTAATACCTTTACGGCCAAAAAGTGAGCAGATTGCATGATCAACAGTGTCAAAACCAGGCCCAGAACCAGCAGCATTATGAGGGAAACCTTGAAGATGCGGCGGCTGTCACCATTATAGCCTTCGGTTTCCCGTCGAGAAACCAGCACCGAAATGGCTACCGGTACCCCCGCTGTTGCCAGAGAAAGGATGGTGGTATAAATAGGATAAGCCATCTGATAAAGGCCCATTCCCTCTCCCCCCAATAAACGTGCCAGGGGGATGCGGTATAAGGCACCCAGTATCTTACTGATGGCTCCAGCTATACTCAATATTAAAGCACCTTTAAGGAAGTTGCCTTTTTTATCCATTGTGACCTCCCCAGGAATTAATGGAAGCGATCTTCTTTTTAATCTCCTCTTTTAAAATCTCTGCTTAAGATATTCCAGATTTAGCCTTAAGTCAAGCTGATTATCACCTCTGCCAGAAAAAAGCGGCCTCTTAGGGCCGCTTCTTTTGCATAACTTTTTTCTACTGCTCCATTTGCTTGGCCAGGAATCCTGCTGCGGTTTCAGCCAGTTTGATCTCCAATTCACCCAGCTTGACCGCGGGGTCTTTGGAAACGATCAACACCGCTCCGATAGGATCACCCTGGGTAATAATGGGGGCAACTACTTGAGATTTTATAGTATATTCCCGGTCATCCATCAGAATAACCTGTAAATTTTCGTCATTTCCGTTTTCCAGACCATTCATTATAATCGTGTTACGGTCTTCCAGCGATTTTTCCAGTAATTTGCCCACAGGTTTGCTTAAAAACTCTCGTTTATTGCCACCTGCTACGGCTATAATCACATCGCGGTCAGCTATCATGGAAATATGGCCAACGGTTTCGTATAGTGATTCGGCATATTCTTTGGCAAAGTCACCCAACTCACCGATCGGAGAATATTTCTTCAAAATAACTTCACCCTCACGATCAACGAAAATTTCCAGAGGGTCGCCTTCACGTATACGTAACGTCCTTCTTATTTCTTTGGGGATTACGACTCTTCCCAGATCGTCTATACGGCGAACAATTCCTGTTGCTTTCATTACAACTATCCCTCCTTTTTCTATATTTTGAAAATGAAGTTTCATTCTCAGTGATAGTATATAACTCAAAATCCCCTTTTATTCACTTTTTACCAGATAGCTTACAGAAAATTAATTTTACTGCATCCCGGCATTAATATTCCCGGCCTTTCATTTTTATTAAAACGCCTTATGGCAAGGACGATCGGATGAATTTGCATATTTTTGGTCATACTAACCAGAATCCTTTGAAAAAGAGGTTGTTCGTATGAATAAATTATCCGAGTGGCAGCTTTACTGCATACTGGTCCTGCTTACCATGCCGGTAGCATTTTTGGAGCAGCCGCATAGATTGATACATATTGCCTATAACAATGCCTGGCTTACATTTTTCCCGGTCCTGCTGACCGGAGCCTTGTTAATCAAAATGTATGAAATAATCATTAAAAAAAGCCGTGAGCCTTTTCCTATTATGCTGGAAGAGCATCTGGGCAAAATTGCCGGCCGGATCCTGGGATCTGTTTATATATTTATTTTTTTACTGACCTGTGCCTTTAATCTGCGTGTCTTTTTGGAATTTATGAAAATGATGGTTTTGCCCATGACGCCAATCAGTGTATTTATCGGGGTAATCCTTCTGGTTGGATACATGGCAATCAAGACCGGTCTGTCAGGTGTGGCCCGTTTTAGCGAATTTTTTATCCCGATAGGTTTGACTTTTACAATGCTGATCGTTTTAATTTCTTTGGCCGGAAATTTTAATTTAAAAAATATCTATCCCATCGGCTACATCGGGTACAAGGCTTATGGCATGGGAGTGATTACGGCAACATTGATCCTGGGGAAAATTATGCCGGTTTTAAGTCTTGCTTATTTTCTGGCGGACAAGAAAAGGGTAACCGGGGTTATGTATAAAATTCTCTTTACCTATGTACCGTTTCTGGCTTTTTCCTCTTTTGCCGTCATCGTGACCCTGGGTACATATCCTGCCCGCAATTTTGTATTCCCTTCCTTTAATATGATCCGGCTGGCTCAAGTCGGTACTTTCCTGCAAAATTTGGATATTTTCTTTGTGGCAGTACTGATCATTGGCATTGTGGGAGCGGTAACGTTGTCCTGGTGGATGGCCTGTTTTATCACCCAGAAGGTTTTTAATCTGAGAAATTACCGTTTTGTAGCCGCCCCAACCAGTCTGATCATCGGCATAATGGCTCTGATCATCAGCCGCAATAATTTAGGCGTGGTTATCTGGAGTCTTAAAATAATGCCATTGATTTTTGTGATCTTTTTTATTTTACTTCCTCTGCTGGTCTGCATAATTTGTATGTTCAAACCTGACATCCC
>CAZRMB010000034.1:0-3105 GCA_964600925.1 uncultured Syntrophomonas sp. | reverse complement strand
AAGGAATTCAGCTTCGGCAATCCGGCAGTTCGTGCCTGTCTGTTCTTTTTTGATGGTCTGACCGACAAAAAGCAGGTCGAAACGAATCTGCTTAAACCCTTACTCCTGGAATTAAATATGCAGAACAACGAAACCAATCAATTTCGGGATAATCAGGATATCCTCAGCCAGGTGCAGGATCAGATCCTTAGTCTGGCTGAACTGAAGAGGCTGAACACATTGCAGGAAATCTGTCACCACATCACGTCCGGAGACACAGTGCTTTTAATCGACGGATACGCGCAGGGATTAGTGGCAGGAACCCGTTCATGGCAGGGACGTCCGGTTCAGACCCCTGAAAATGAAATTATGGTGTTTGGCCCCAAGGAGGGATTTAATGAAACGCTGCGCTTTAATACAGCAATTTTGCGAAGAAGAATCAAATCGACCCGACTGAAAATTGATTCTTTGGTAATAGGGAGAATTTCCAAAACTGATGTCGTCGTATGTTATATTGAAAATATCGCCCCCCCTGCTTTGGTTGAGGAAGTAGAAGCACGTCTGGGCAGAATTGACATAGATGCCGTATTGGATACCGGGTATCTGGCTGAGCTGATCGTCGATCATAAATGGACTATTTTCACCCAGACTGAACATACGGAAAAAGCCGACCGGGTCTGCGGCCAACTATTGGAAGGGAAAGTATGCATTCTTGCAGATGGTTCCCCCATGGCCCTGGTTTTGCCTATATCATTCCCGGAATATATGATTTCTCCTGAAGATTATTATATTCATTTTATCCCCGCCTCACTGTTTCGGATGCTGCGTTTCACCGCCTTCATTCTGGCCCTGTTAATGCCATCATTATATGTAGCTTTAATCTCATACCATCATGAAATGATTCCCACCCCGCTGCTGCTGACGATTGCCGCGACTCGCCAGAATATTCCATTTCCGGCATTTTTGGAGGCTTTGATCCTGGAAGCCACTTTTGAGTTACTTAGAGAAGCTGGTTTACGTCTGCCCCGGGCCGTAGGTCCGGCGGTAAGTATCGTGGGGGCTTTGATTATTGGTGATGCTGCGGTACGGGCCGGACTGGTTTCCACTCCGATGGTGGTAGTCGTTGCCTTTACCGGCATTGCTTCTTTTGTTTCTCCTTCCTATAACGCCGGGATCATTATCCGCATTTCCCGCTTCGCTTTTTTGTTTGCTTCCGGTTTGTTGGGTTTTTTAGGTATAATCATAACTCTGCTGTTATTCATTATCAGAATGGCCTCCCTGTCCTCCTTCGGTCTTCCTTATTTAAGCCCCATGGCGCCTTTGAACCTGCGCCAGATGGGAGATATAATTGTCCGCCGTCCCTGGTTCAAAAATTCACAGCGCCCTTACTGGGAAGGGATGAAGGATATAACTCGCCAGAAGAATAATGCCGAAAAAGGGAGTCCGCAACCATGAAGAAATTTATCGTTCTCATGTTATTCATTACTTTTTGCCTTTCCGGCTGCGGAAAAATTGAATTGAGTGATGCAGCCATACCGATCGCTTTTGGAACCGATTTTAAAAACAATCGAATCGTCATTATTGCGCAAATTGCCAAACCGGTCAGTCCCGGAGCAAGTGCCGGCGCGGGTTCTCAATTCTCAGTTATAACTGCCAGCGGCCGGACCTTTTCCGAAGCCAGCCGCAATACCAGTATGTTTTTTTCCTCCATACCACTCTGGAGTCAGGTACAGGTATCGCTACTAAGCGATACGATGGCCAAGCGAGGTATTGCCGATCAGATCGATTTTTTGAGCCGCAACCGATTTGTCCGCAAGAGCAATACGTTGGTCGTAACGAAAAATACTACTCCTGAACAGATTCTTAATATAAAACCTTATCTCGAAACCTATACCGGCATGGCGATCAGAAACCTGATCAAGAACGAAGAAAAACAGCTCGGTATATATATACACACCGATCTTAAAGAATTTTTGCAAAAACTTGCTGATCCGGGCATTGAGCCTACCATTCCGATGATCACCATAAGAAAAAATGGCAGTGAAAAACAACTGCTGCTAGAGGATACCGCCGTATTTAAAGATACTAAAATGATCGGCAGTCTGAACGAAACGGAAAGCCGCGGTTACAGTTTGATGAATCGAAGAAGCCAAACCATAGGCTTGTTCCTTATCCCTTCACCCCTCAACCCGGAAAACAAAGTTACGCTGGAAATTTCATACTCTCAGGCTAAAGTCAAACCGGTTATTAATGGTCAAAATATCAAGATGAATATAGAACTAAACATAGACGGAAATTTTTATGAACAGAGCGGCGGGGAAAATTTGTTTACCCCGGAAATGTTCAAAATGATTGAACACGCTGCGGAACAGGAATTGAAAAGACAGATGATCAATTCCATTAATAAAGCCAAAGCACTAAACAGTGATATTTTCGGATGGGGAAACTTGGTTTATCGCCAGAATCCGGAACTTTGGAAACAAATTGAAGGTGACTGGGATCAGTTATTTCCGGAAATACCTTATGAGATCAAAGTCAACTTTGATATGCGGCGCAGCTATTTAACGGATAAGTCATTTGAATTTCGCTGAAATAGAAATAGGGGATTTAAAAATGTTTTTGTTTTTTCTAGGACTTTGTATCCTTATTTTAATAATCGAAGCGCCCGGCTTGATCAGGCAAAAACATTACAAGGAATTCTACGTCCTTACATCCCTTTTGCTGATAGGTTTCTTGATGGGACTGGCCTTTTTTCTAAAATGGCCACTCAGTGCACCGTTCGAAGCTATGATCTCATATTTTGGAGATTAGGAATTGGGGAGGAAGTATGGTAAGAAAATTATTAATCATCTTTACTTTCATTATGTTATTATGCGGTACCGGTTGCTGGGATCTGCAGGAAATAGGTGATAAAGCTGTTACCACCTCCATTGGCTTGGATCTGGAAGATAGCAATAAACTGCGCTTTTCCAGTCTCTACATATCACCTACTCTGCCGGGAGAAACAACCAGCGTTCTCCAATCAAAACCGACCTTGACTGTAACCAGCGATTACAGCGGGGCCATGGCTGCCCGCAGGATTTTGCTTTCATTATCAAGGATCCCTGAATATGCACATATACGCAA
>CAZRMB010000033.1:13683-15738 GCA_964600925.1 uncultured Syntrophomonas sp. | reverse complement strand
CGGGTCGACTTCAGCGTTCCGCCGCAATGAGGACAGATATCACCGGCTTCAGCGTTGCGAACGTCGATGATTTTTTCCGGTACAAAATCCCGTCCAAGGTTGATATTGATAAGATGATAATCATCCTGATTGGCACCGGCACTGAAGTTCTGCAGTCTGGTGATCTCAGCATCGGCATATATTTTAATATTCAAGCCGACCGGTCCGAGAGAGCCAAAACCGGCCCCGCAAAGTTCGCGAACGGTGATTTCATCAGCCATGAACAATTCGTTTACCTGCAGCGTATTTTTAAGCTTGATCTCATTCAGTTCACGGTCTCCGCGCAGCATGACGGCAATCAGCTCACCGTCGGCCATATACATCAAAGTCTTGGCTTGTTCAAAGGCAGGATGACCCAAAAAGTCCACCAGTTCCTGGATGGTTCTTACCCCCGGTGTATGTATTTTTTCCATCTCCAGCAGTGGCTTGGCTGCGGCAGTATTTTCTGGTAAAACACATTCTGCTTTTTCAATATTGGCAGCGTAATCACACTTGTCACAATAGACGATAACCGATTCACCGCTTTCGGCCAGCACTACAAATTCATGGCTTTCATTGCCGCCGATAGCGCCGCTGTCAGCCTCAACCACACGGAAATCAAGCCCCAGGCGGGTGAAGATGGCTCTATAAGCTGCATACATTTTTTTATACGAAACATCCAGACCTTCATAATCCAGGTCGAATGAATACAGATCTTTCATTATAAATTCACGCCCGCGCATCAGGCCAAAACGGGGTCGAATTTCATCGCGGTATTTGTTCTGGATCTGATAAAGCATCAGGGGCAGATCACGATACGACTGCACATCAGCATCAACCAGCGTAGTAATGATCTCTTCATGGGTCGGTCCCAGGGCAAACCCTCGGTTATGACGATCCTGCAGACGGAACATTTCGTCGCCGTATACCGACCAGCGGCCAGACTTTTCCCATAACTCCTTGGGCTGAATGATGGGCATAAGGATCTCTTGCCCATCGGCTTTATCCATTTCTTCACGAACAATATCTTCGATCTTTTTAAGAACCCGGACTGCCAGGGGCAGATAACTGTATACCCCGGCGCCTGTCTTGCGCATATATCCTGCTTTAAGCAGAAGCTGATGGCTGATGATCTCAGCCTCGCTGGGCAACTCCCTCAAGGTTGGAAAAAACAACTGTGATGCTTTCAAAAAACCCATCCTCCTACTTATTGTTTGTTAATTTATTGATCTCCTGCAGCAGTTCTGAAAACATGTCTGCTGCAGGTACCTTCTTAATGATCTCACCACTTCGGAAAAGCAATCCGAAGCCTCGTCCACCGGCAATACCGACGTCTGCTTCCCGGGCTTCGCCAGGCCCGTTGACAACGCAGCCCATCACCGCTACTTTGAGCGGTTGCTCCATATGTCTCACCGCCTGATCCACCGCTTCGGCCAATGGGATCAGATCGATCTCGCAGCGGCCGCAGGTGGGACAGGATATGAGTTCCACCCCGCGCTCGCTCAGACCTAAATTGCGCAAAATCTCATAGGCTGCCCAGACCTCATCAACCGGATTTCCAGTCAAGGATACGCGGATGGTATCGCCGATCCCTTCGTTTAACAGCATGCCCAGTCCCAGTGCGGATTTAATCAAGGCCCGATCTTTGGTTCCGGCTTCAGTTATCCCTATATGCAACGGATAATCCACCCGGCTGGCCATCATTCGATAGGCTTCCAGGGTGAGTTTTACCGACGATGCTTTCAGAGATATTTTTATTTCCCGAAAATCCATATCTTCAAGAATTTTTATATTTTCCATGGCACTCTCCACCATGGCTTCGGCACAAACAGCTCCGTAACGCTGCAACATCTGTTTGTCCAGAGAACCGCTGTTGACGCCAATGCGAATGGGAATATTCTTCTCCCGGCACGCACTGACCACGGCTTGCACTCGCTTGCGGTCTCCTATGTTGCCGGGATTGATGCGTAATGCATCAGCACCGGCAGACAGGCTCTGCAAGGCCAGTTTATAATCAAAGTGAATATCGGCAACCAG
>CAZRMB010000033.1:10713-13583 GCA_964600925.1 uncultured Syntrophomonas sp. | reverse complement strand
CCTTCCCTTTCAGGATCCATGGGTTTGCGGCGAATTGCTTCCACAATCGCGAATACAAAGCGGCTCCCATCCAGAGCAGGAATAGGCAGCAGGTTCAAAATCCCCAGATTTATGCTTAAAAAAGCGGTAAAACTGAGCAGATAAACCATTCCGCCGCGCGCGGCTTCACCTACCATGCTGGCGATCCCTACCGGTCCGGCCAGATCAGAGGCGGAGGCACCACCGCTAATCAGCAGGCCTAATCCCTGTAACAGCAGCACCGTCATTTGATAGGTCTGGATAAAGCCCATTTTTATTGCGGTAATGATCCCCTGACGTTTATATTCTATCTGGCTGTATACACCCAGGATGGACTTGCCGGTGCTCTCATTGACAGTTGGGGTAACGGTCAATTCGCTGGTCTTGCCTTTTCGCTCAATGGTCAGCTGGATGGGTTGGCCGGCTGGTTCATTTTGGATAACCCCAACAAATCCTTCCCAACTGGAGACCTTTTGCTGATTGACAGCCAGAATCTTATCACCACTTTGCAGCCCCGCCTGATAAGCCGGCTTGTCTTTGATGACTTCGCCGAGGATGGCTTTATCAACCGGTTGGGCCACACCGATAACGGCAAAAGTATAGATGAAGATAATTATGGCCAGAACAAAATTCATAAATGGCCCGGCGAATGATACCGCCATTTTTTCCAATGGAGTACGATGATTGAATCCATTGGGATCGTCACTATCCCCCGGTTCTTCACCGGCCATGCGCACATAGCCTCCCAGCGGGATCAATCGCAGTGAATATTCTACCCCGTCTTTCTTCTTCGAAAAAAGCCTGGTACCAAACCCCAGACTAAATTCATAGACCGGAATGCCAATGCGGCGAGCGGCCATGAAATGACCCCACTCGTGAACCAGAATCAATATAGCAATGATAATCAGTGCTAAAACAACAGTCAATTTATTCCCTCCTTCAGTATAAGCTGCGAGGCACGGTCGCGTGCCCATTGGTCAGCAGCCAGAATATCCTCCAGTTCGGGCCGGTCAATAATGACATGACCCTGCATAACTTTCTCGACTATAACAGTAATCCGATTAAATTTAATCTGTTTTTTAATAAAAGCTCCTACGGCAATTTCATTGGCAGCATTCATAACCGCCGGCAAGGTTCCGCCACGCCGCCCGGCTGCGATGGCAAGCCCCAGCGCCGGGAATCGTTCGTGGTCAGGCGCAGCAAAATGAATGGCACCCAGCTGTGTAAAATCCAAATGGGCAGCCGGCGATGACATTCTCTCAGGATAGGTCAGGGCATACTGTATGGGGATGCGCATATCCGCAACGCCCAGATGGGCTATAAAGGATCCATCCACAAATTCCACCATGGAGTGGATAACGCTTTCCTTCTGCACCAGAACTTTAATATTATCATATCCAATTTGAAAAAGATGATGGGCTTCAATCACTTCCAGGCCTTTGTTCATTAAGGTGGCAGAATCAATGCTGATTTTCGGCCCCATATTCCAATTGGGATGACTTAAAGCCATATCAACTGTAACTTCAGCCAACTGTGCGGCGCTATAATCACGAAATGGTCCGCCCGAAGCAGTCAGCCAAATATTATCAACATAAGGGCTTTCCCCCTGCAAACATTGGAAAACAGCTGAATGTTCACTGTCTACCGGAATGATTTCGGCACTATATTCACGAGCAGCCTGCATCACAATATCTCCGGCTGCAACCAGCGTTTCCTTGTTGGCCAGGGCGATGCGCCGCGATTTCTGAATCGCGGCCAGCGTTGGCTTAATGCCCACGGCACCGCTTAAGGCTACCAGAACAGTATCAGCTTCTTCAAGCGCTGCCAGTTCACATAGTCCTTCCACCCCGGTTAGTATTTCCATACAATCCCCTAATCGAGACCGGCATTCTTTATAAAGCGAAGCATTGCCCAACGCCACCAAACGAGGCTGATATTTTTTCACCTGATCTTCCAACAAATCGAGTTCATCATAAGCGGCCAGTCCCACTACTTTGAATTTGTCGGGATGCTGATCCACTACTTCCAGCGCCTGCCGGCCTATTGATCCGGTCGAACCTAAGACAAGCAGATTAACAACGTTTTCAGTCAATGGTTCTCCTCCAATCAAAACGATCCAGCAGACCGGTTCGGTAAATGGCAATAAATATGACGACACAAACCGGCCCCATAATCAACCCTACTACCCCGCCCAATTTTAGGCCAACATAAAGTGACATCAAGGTGGCCAGGGGATGCAGACCGATATTGTCACCCACGATCTTGGGTTCCAGGAACTGGCGCACCGCCGAAACGATCACGTATACGATCAGCAAAGCAACGCCCATGCCTAAATGGCCGGAAATAAATTCCCAGGCAATCCAGGGAATATAGATGGCGCCCGGGCCCAAAACCGGCAATATGTCTGCAACCGCAATAATCAAAGCCAGCGTGAGGGCATATTGTATGTCGAGGATCTTGAGTGCCACCAGTGTCAGGATAAAGGTGACCGATATCAGAATGCTATAGGCTTTCACAAAACCAACAAAAGCTTTGATCAATCTGCCCAGAATACTCTGGGTCGAGTCGCGCATATCGGCAGGTATGATATGCAGAACGAAACTCCTGATCAGCGCCCGATCCTTAATGATAAAAAAAGTAGCTACGGTGGCTATCATGAGAAATATCATCAGGCCTGGCAGCATAGTCACAAATGAAACCAAACCATTAATCACTGCACTGATCAATTGTTGTCCCCATTCGATCGCTCTTTGAATGCTGGACTGCATAGTATCCTGAAGCTGCACAGGCAAATCAAGGCGCAGGAAAAACAGGCGTACATCACTGATCTTGCTGATCACTTCTGTAATCAT
>CAZRMB010000033.1:8528-10613 GCA_964600925.1 uncultured Syntrophomonas sp. | reverse complement strand
CCAAACATGGCCACAACGATGCTGCTTATTTTCAGCAGTGCCTTCAGGCTCTTCTTTATCTCATTATCCAAATCGCTCACCTCATTTCATTTTATTAGCTACGCCGCAATTTAATGAGTTTGCTTTCCCAACGGTTTAGCGAAAGAAGATAATAAAGTAATATATGACCGGCAGGAGCAGCATAAAACTGTCAAATCGATCCAGCACGCCACCATGGCCGGGGATAATGTTGCCGGAATCCTTGACGCCAAAATAGCGTTTCATGCCTGATTCAAACAGATCTCCCAACTGGGCGACAGCAGAACCAATTACAGCCATGATTAAAATCTGTCCGACTGTCAATCCGTTCATAGGAAAAATACAGCCAAAGGCAATCGCAACGGCTGATGCCAGGACGACACCCCCGACTGCACCGGCCCAGGTTTTGTTGGGACTTAACAAAGGAGCCATTTTGTTTTTTCCCCAGAGACGGCCGAACAGATAGCCGCCAATATCCGATCCCCAGGTTACCAGCAACACCAGCAACATGGCAAGAAAGGGCTGTTCGATTGTTTGCATCTGCAATGCGAAGCTGAACAAAAAGCCAATATAAAACGCACCCAGGAAATTTATGGCGATGTCTTCCAGGCTGAATTTCGGGTACATGAGGACACATTCCAAAACAATCAACAGAATGACGGCCAGTAAAAGCGGGAGAAAATACTGGGCGGTCTGCTCACGGAAGAGCATCAGCAATAGAAGACCATAAGCAATTATAAACTGGGGTTTATGGCCATGTTTTCTCATCATATCAAGATATTCGTATAAAGCAAAAACAGCCAGGACAACAAACAGAGCAGTCCATGCCAGGCCGCCCTGATACAGTATAAACAGCAGCACAGGAATCCCGATCACTGCAGATATGATTCTGGTTTTAAGCATATGGTTTTCCTTCCGGTTATTTACTGAGCCCGCCAAATTTGCGATCCCGATGCTGATATTCCATTACAGCCTGAACAAGGTCTTGTTCAGTGAAATCAGGCCACAGGGTATCGGTGACCACAATCTCAGTGTAAGCAATCTGCCAGAGCATGAAGTTGCTGATTCTCATTTCGCCGGAACTGCGGATCAGCAGATCGGGGTCTGGCATACCCTTAGTATACAATAAGCCAGAGAATATTTCTTCGTCTACCTCTTCGGCATTTATTTGACCGGCCGTAATTTGGGCCGCCAGGGTTTTGGCTGCATCCAGGATCTCCTTGCGGCCGCCGTAGTTCAGGGCAATGTTGAATATCAGGCCAGTATTGTCGCGCGTCATTTCAAGCGCTCTTTTTATTTCGATCCGGCATTCCGGAGGCATGGCATTGTAGTCTCCGAGAACTTGAATACGCACGTTATTCTGATGCAGTTCGTCCAGTTCCTTGTGCATAAACTCGGTCAGCAGCAGCATAAGGTAACTTACTTCGTCGCGGGGTCTCTTCCAGTTCTCGGTGGAGAAGGCATAAACGGTCAGGATGGCAATGCCCATATCGTCGCAGGTGCGCACTACTTTTTTCAACGAGGCCATACCGGCGCGGTGGCCCATGGTCCGGGGCAAGAATCTTTTTTTAGCCCAGCGTCCGTTGCCGTCCATAATAATGGCTACGTGTCTGGGTATTCTGTCTTTATCCAGGGTTGGTTTATCAGATTTACGAGCCAATTATTACCCTTCTCTCCGCTTTTAGGATTCACCATTTTGGCGCAAATTGCTCCTGGTATTACAAACTGAAGTCTGTCTGAGGTTTATGCTTAAGACCGTTTGGGGCCGGTCTTTTGACTTACTAAATCTGTTATTATCGCTCTCATTTGCTTCTTTGTAACCTTTCAATGCTATATAAGTCTCATCTTTTTGGTGTATGTCTTTTCAAATTCTGTAATCATTCTTTTGTCGTTACGTACCGTCGCACGGCTGTCGCCTTACCCCCTGCACTCTTCTTAAGCATAAACCTCTGCGGCCGATTTCCTTTCGAGCTTTGCCATCGGCTTCGCCGTCAGTTATCAACATCATGCGACGGGCATATAACAAAACCCCCATTTTTATGGGGGTGATTCGTTACTATTATAACC
>CAZRMB010000033.1:0-8428 GCA_964600925.1 uncultured Syntrophomonas sp. | reverse complement strand
CGGGCATATAACAAAACCCCCATTTTTATGGGGGTGATTCGTTACTATTATAACCATTTCAACAATCATAATCCAGCGCCAAATTACTAAACTTCCATGATGTCCTTTTCTTTAACCTGTAAGGCTGCATCGATGTCTTTAATATATTTGTCGGTAAGCTTCTGGATGCTGTCGAGGCCTTTCTTGCTTTCATCTTCGGAAACCAGCTTGTCTTTTTCACTGGACTTGATGAGATCATTGCTTTCCCGGCGTATGTTGCGAATGGCCACTTTGGCTTCTTCGCCGCGTTTTTTAACGGTTTTGACAACATCCCTTCTTCTTTCCTCAGTAAGCTGGGGCACTGCCAGGCGGATAACGTTACCGTCATTGCTGGGGGTAATGCCCAGATCTGATTTCATGATGGCTTTTTCTATATCGGCAATGCTGCTTTTATCCCATGGTTGAATGACCAGGAGCCGGGCTTCGGGTACATTGATGTTGGCCATCTGGTTGATGGGAGTTGGTTCGCCATAATAATTTACCATTATTTTATCAAGCATGGCAGGATTGGCTCGACCGGCACGCATGCTGGCGAAATCCCCCAGCATATGGTCGATGGTTTTTTTCATACGATCTTCTGAATCGTTTAAAATATCATTGATCATTTTATAACCTCCCTACATAGGTGCCAATATTTTCACCCATTACCGCCTTTAATATATTTCCTTCTACAGTTAAATTAAACACAATAATCGGAATTTTATTGTCCATGCACAGGGAGGCAGCGGTTGAATCCATTACTGCCAGACCCTGATTGAGAATGTCAATGTAATCCAAATGGTCATATTTTTTGGCATCGGGATTGGTACGAGGATCGGAATCATAGACACCGTCAACTTTTTTAGCCATCAAAATGGCGTCTGCCTCTATCTCAGCCGAGCGCAGCGCGGCAGTAGTGTCGGTTGAAAAATACGGATTACCGGTCCCGGCTGCAAAAATCACGACACGGCCTTTTTCCAAATGGCGTATGGCACGGCGTCGTATATAGGGTTCACAAACAGCCTGCATGCCGATGGCGGACATGACCCGGGTTACTACGCCTTCGCTTTCCAGTGCATCCTGTAAAGCCAGGGCGTTAATTACCGTGGCCAGCATTCCCATGTAATCAGCGGTAGCACGATCCATACCGCGTGCACTGCCGGCGACTCCGCGCCAGATATTGCCTCCGCCAACGACGATGGCTACTTCCACGCTCATTTCGGTAAGTTCCACTATCTGGCGGGCAATGGAGGTGATGGTATTGTGTTCAATACCATAGCCATTGTCTCCGGCCAGGGCTTCCCCGCTCAGTTTTAATATGATGCGTTTATATTTGGGTTCCTGCATAGTGAATACCTCCCCGTTATCTCTACGTCAGCGATGCTCAGAATCAGGACTTGATCTGAGACATTACTTCGGCAGCGAAATCGGTCTCTTCTTTTTCTATGCCTTCGCCCAGTTCAAAGCGGGCAAATCTCCTTACAGAAATGTTTTCTCCGATTTTGGCAATGCTCTCGTGAATCAGTTCCTGCACGGTTTTGTCAGGATCTTTGATAAATCCTTGCTCGAGCAGGCAGTTTTCTTTGTAGTACTTCTCGATCCGGCCTTCTACCATCTTGTCGATGATTTTCTCCGGTTTGCCTTCTTCCAGCGCCTGGGCTCTCAGTACTTCACGTTCCCGGGTCAGCAGTTCTTCCGATACCTCTTCGCGGCTTACGCATACGGGATTGGTGGCAGCAATCTGCATGGCTATATCATAGGCCAGTTGTTTAAATTCATCGGTTTTGCCTACGAAATCAGTTTCGCAGTTAACTTCGACCAGAACACCAATACGGCCTCCGCCATGGATATATGATATAACAACTCCTTCACTGGCTACCCGTCCTGCCTTTTTAGCAGCTTTGGCCAGTCCTTTGGTTCTCAGTTCATCGATCGCTTTTTCAATATCGCCTTCCATGGCGACCAGAGCTTTTTTACAATCCATCATACCTGCGCTGGTTCTATCACGCAGTTCTTTTACCAATGCGGCTGTAATTTCCATTATTCAATAACCTCCTGTGCAATTTTTCCTGCATATTATTTAATGTATAAAAAAGGGGCGTGTTTGCTTTAAACCTCACCCCTTCTCCTGATCTTTATGCGGTAACCTGTTCTCCCTGATGACCTTCCAATACTGCATCAGCGATCTTGGCTGAGATTAATTTAACTGCTCTGATAGCATCATCGTTACCAGGTATGACGTAATCAATTTCATCCGGATCACAGTTGGTATCGACAATAGCGACAATCGGGATATGAAGCTTTCTGGCCTCGGCTACGGCAATTCTTTCTTTGCGGGGATCCACGATGAAAACGGCTCCAGGCAGTTTTTCCATATCTTTGATCCCGCCCAGGAATCTTTCCAGCCGCTCGGCTTCATTTCTTAAATGGGCAACTTCCTTTTTAGTCAATACTTCAAAGGTTCCGTCTTCTTCCATTTTCTCAAGCTGTTTGAGGCGCGTAATTCTTTTTTTGATGGTTTTGTAGTTGGTCAGCATTCCGCCCAACCAGCGCTGGTTGACAAAAAACATTCCACAACGGATTGCCTCATCCTTAATCGTCTCCTGGGCTTGTTTTTTAGTGCCTACAAACAAAACTCCTTTACCGTCCGCAACCACATCTTTGACAAACGCATATGCTTCATCAAATTTCTTAACGGTCTGCTGCAGGTCAATAATGTAGATACCATTTCTCTCCATGTAGATGTAGGTATCCATCTTAGGGTTCCATCTTCTGGTCTGATGACCGAAATGGACCCCGGCTTCGAGTAACTGTTTCATGGTAATAACTGACATTCCAATACCTCCTGTTTGTTTTTTTCCCTCCGTTGTTTCATTTCAGTGGGGAACTTTTTAGCACAACCCCATCCGATCCAGCAACGTGTGTAATCACCATCTGATAATATAGCATATAAGCCTGGACTTTGGCAAGATTTGATATGATTTTTTGCCGGCACTCTGTTCTTATAATTGGATGATTGATTTTACCTGAAATACGGCTTTATTAAATAACCTTTTGGCCTTCTTTGATTGTACGAATCGACAAATCCCCGTTAGCAGGATCAAAAATTATAGTTCGGCCAACATTGCCGCCAATATCTTTATTCAATAATCTGATTTTATTTTTCTCCAGATTCTCTTCAACTGCAATAGCGTTGCGTTCGCCAATTTTAAAAATACTGCTGTTGCCTGAAAAGCGAAACATTTGTGCACCGCCGGCAATTTTTGCCACCAGGTGGTCTGTATCCGCACCCATTTTCTTCATGTCATTCAGCGCGGCAATAATAGCGGTATCTGCATATTTGCCGGGATTTCCATATTTCTTGTCATTCGGACTGCAGGGCAGCATGATATGACTCATACAAGCCATTTTGCTTTTGGGGTCAAGCAAGCATATGCCGATGCAGGAACCCAGACCGGCAGTTATTAGTTTATCAGGAGGCCTGGCCAATTTATAATCGCCCATGCCCACCTGGATCAGTTCTCCCATTAAACAATCACTCCAAGTGAAGTAAAAATGTTATCCATTGTATCTGGTTCCGGCAGCAGAAATATATTGCCCACTACATCCACTTTATCTTTTTTAAAGCCGGCTTCCATAACCAGGGCCATTTCAGATACTTCGCCATACTGGCACAGGATCGTGTTTAATATAGACCCGACCATATCGATTGCCAAAGCAGGAGGAGAAGGTTTAAATGACATCTTGGTAAATGACGACAGGGCATTTAAATAGGATGATGAAAGAATATTCCCCAGTTCCATTAAGGCTGAATACTCAAAATCAGAAAATGAACCGGTCAGCGATGCGTTGCTGGTACCCAACAGCATTTCCACCAGCTGCGCTGCTTTTTCAATGGGCATGACCAGTAATATGCTTGCTTGAACAGGCCCGCCTACATGAAAATAAATGGCCACGGCATGGGCTTCAGCACCACCCATGAAATCCGGGACATCGGCAAAAGACATGACTTTTACTCTCGGCACGCTGATTTGAATTTTTGCTTTGAGCATGGTGGCCAGCGCATTCGCTGCATTGCCGGCTCCAATGTTGGCTACTTCGCGGAGTACATCAAGTTGAACCGGAGATATGTCCCAACCCTCTTTCAAAATACTCACCCCGATCAATAAATTTCCTAATCAAATAATTTCATCAAATCCAGAAGAATAATCAGCCGGTCTTCAACTTTGACCATTCCCTCAATAACTTCGGCATTGATGGGGCTGAAAAATTGAGTATCCTCAGCAATATTGGCAACATCCAGAAAAATAACTTCCGAAACCTTGTCAACGATAATGGCTGCCAAAATGTCATTGATTTTAAAGACAATTATGCGGGTATAATTGTCAAATTTTTGACCAGCCAGGTTAAATTTGTTATGTAGGTTAATAATTGGAATGATGCTGCCTCGCAGATTAATAACTCCTTCTATATACGAAGGAGCATGAGGCACACGGGTGATGTTCATAAACCGGTTGATCTCCTCGACATACGTTATTTCCACCGCATATTCGACTCCGGCCAGATGGAAGACCACCACCTGAATCATTTTTTGGTTTTCCGTTTCGTTCGTATTAGACAGATTCATTGCATTACCCCTTAAAACAATGTCGTAATATCAAGAATCAGACATACATTGCCGTCACCTGAGATAATAGCTCCGGCAATGCCCGGTATATCGTCCAATATCTTCCCGAGGCTCTTGATAACAATTTCCTGCTGACCGATCAGTGTATCCACTACCAGGCCAAATTGTTTGCTGCCTTTGCGGACTACAACAACGTATATTTCCTCAGAATCGCAGCCATCTTCAGGCAAGTCGACCAGGCGTGCCAAACGAAGTAAAGGCAATATACTTCCTCTTAAGGTTATAAACTCCTGTCCCTGTACGTTTTTAATGTCTTTTATGCTGATCATGGTGGTTTCATCTACAGATGTGAGGGGGATGGCATAAATTTCATTTTGAACAGTAACCATCATTGCTTGTATGATTGCCAGGGTAAGCGGTAGTTTGATCCTGAACAGGCTGCCTGATCCGGATCTGGAGTTGACAATGATTTCTCCGTTCATTGCTTCGATCTTGCTTTTTACTACATCCATGCCTACACCCCGGCCTGAAATGTCAGTTACTATATCTGCGGTGCTAAAACCGGATTCAAATATCAGCATATTGGCAGCCTCGTCACTTAGCTGTTCTGCTTCCAACTTGCCCAACAATCCATTTTCAACTGCCCGGGCACGCACTTTGCCGGTTTTAATACCTGCCCCGTCATCTTCTACTTCTATGAATACATTATTTCCTTCGTGGCGTGCACGCAGATAAAGCCTGCCCTGTCCCGGTTTACCCAACAGCAAACGTTGTTGCGGGGACTCCAGTCCATGATCAAGCGCATTCCTTAGTAAATGTAAAAGCGGATCACCAATTTCATCAATTACCGTACGATCCAGCTCAGTTTCCTTGCCTTCTATGTAAAAATCAACTTCCTTGTTCAATTCTTTGGCCAGATCTCTGACCATCCTGGGGAAACGGTTAAACACCTGTTCAACCGGCACCATGCGTACCTTCATGACAACTGCCTGAAGGTCAGATGTAATTCTGTCCATATGTTCAATCGTATTATTCAATTCTTCCAGCTTGTAAGCAGAACCGATCTGTTCCAGACGTCCTTTGTGCATGACCAGTTCGCCGACCAGATTCATTAATTTATCAAGTCTTTCAATATCGACTCTGACCGTTTGTTTCATATGGTGTATCTTGTTTTGATCAGCCTGGTCGCCTGCTGGCTGGTACGTCAACTTGGGCACAACCTGCGGCGTTGGTTCTGTTACGGTTAATACCGTCGGATCCAGGTTCTGGTTTTGCAGCAATTTAACTTCACTGATTTGATTGATACGTTCAATGACTAAGTTCAAATCTCCCTGGCATATATAGACCAGGTCAAATTGATCGTCAAATTTGCCTTCATCAAGTTCCTGGGCAGATGGATCTGACTTTATTACCTCCCCGGCCTCTTCCAGTGCTTTGAATACCATAAATACCCTGACAGCCTTCATCATACTGTTGGGAGCAACACCTATTTTCAGGTATTGAACATTAAACCCCCGGCTTAAAGCTTCCTTTAAAATGGTTATGTCGTAATCGTTGTAGATCATCCCCCTAGGGGACTTTAACGGAATATTCTCCGAGGGTTCGGAAGCTTGCTCGATTCGCATCGTTTCGGCTGCAGCAGTTTCAGCCTGACCGGTCCGGATTGTTTCCAGTGCTTTGATAAGCTCCGAATTATCTCCACTAAGCTTGTTGCCCCCGTCAATATTATCAATGATGATTTGCAGACGGTCGATACACGCAAACAAAATATCTACTGCCCGCGAAGTTACCTGCATTCTGCCTTCCTTCAATTCCGACAGCAAATTTTCCATATGATGCGTCAGATCAGCCAAGCCAACAAAACCCATCGTTGAAGACATGCCTTTTAAGGTATGAGCTGAACGGAAAATCTCGTTCAGCCCTGATGTCTCACCAGGGTTTTTTTCGAGCTCCAGAAGCCTGCTGTTGAGGTTTCTGATGTGCTCACGGCTTTCTTCAAGGAAAACATCCAAATACTGAGTCATATCTAATTCCAAGCTCAGGCACCTCCGGAATCATAAACACGTATTCGATATTATTGAAGCTTTCTTACTATGGCAGAGCTTATTTCCTGCAATGGCAGGATTTCATTCACATGGCCGGATTCAACGGCTGATTTGGGCATTCCATAAACTACACAAGTTGATTGATGCTCAACAATAATGTGTGCTCCCCTGGCTTGCATGGATTGCAGGGCGGCAGTCCCGTCATTTCCCATACCGGTCAGGATAACCCCTACCACGCTTCCCTTAAATTGCTCGGCTACAGAATAAAGCATCTCATTGATGGAAGGACGATGTCCCGCACGCGGCTCTTCCTGGCTCAGCTTAATCACCATTCTGTCTCCCAGAGGCAGCTTTTGCCTGTAAACCCGCATATGATAGTCACCAGGAGCAATATAGGCATTTCCTGCGATAATAAATTCACCATCTTCAGCTTCTTTGACCCTTATACTACTATTTATGTTCAGTCTTTCGGCCAAGGATTTGGTAAAACCAGCCGGCATATGCTGAACGATCAATATGCCCGCATCCAGATCACCAGGCAGGGCTGAAACGATGTGATTCAGCGCTTTCGGGCCTCCGGTAGAAGCACCAATAACAACTAATTTATCGAGGTGGCGTTCGCTACCTGACTCCTTACCTGATATCTGCTTGGTCTGCTCTTGGATCGGCTCAGCTTCAGATGGTTTTAAAAGTGGAAATACGTGAGCTGAAGCGGCAATTTTGACTTTTCTTATTATTTCATCGCTGATCGTGGCTATATCCAGTGATATTGCTCCGGAAGGTTTGGGGATAAAGTCGACTGCTCCCAGCTGTAAAGCCTGGATCGTTGCTCTGGCACCCAGTTGGGTCAGATTACTTAGCATAACAACCGGCAGAGGATTGTTTGTCATGATCGTCTCCAGGGCAGCCAATCCATCCATTTCCGGCATCTCGATGTCCATGGTGACGACATCAGGCCGATGCAGATTGATTTTCAGCAAGGCTTCCTTGCCATTTTTTGCAGTTCCCGCTACCTGCAACATAGGATCACTGTTAATAATATCGCTGATAACTTTGCGCATAAAGGCAGAATCATCCACAACCAAAACTGTTTTGAACTCCACCTCTCCACCCCCTGATCGCCATTTGACTTGTTCATTAACAAATCTTGATTTATTATTATCAGCTCAAAACCTTGGTGATCGCTTCAAGGACTCGTTCAGGTATAAAGGGTTTTACGATAAAGTCTTTGGCACCTGCCTGAATCGCATCTATTACAATCGCTTGCTGACCAATAGCGCTTACCATAATTATTTTTGCATTCGGATCATATTCAATAATTGCTTTTACAGTGTCAACACCATCCATTTCCGGCATGGTGATATCCATTGTAACCAGATCCGGAGCAATTTCCTTGTACTTTTGTAATGCACTGTTGCCGTCGGTGGCCTCACCGGCAATCTCATAACCATTTTTTATCAGGATGTCCTTGATCATCATCCTCATAAAGTCTGCATCATCAACTATCAATACCCTCTTGCCCATTTTGAACCTCCTATTTCCAGCTTCATTCTTATTAAAACCATAAATAACGAAAAGTTATTATGGATTCGAATACAAGCACCTGAATATAATTCTACCATATGTATTCATTTCCTGCTTCTGACTTTAACTCAGATAAATTTTCACAAAAGAATAGACTAACCTTAAGATTAGTCTATTTCTAAATATTATTTCCAAAAACGAAATTATTTTTTTA
>CAZRMB010000032.1:3166-16019 GCA_964600925.1 uncultured Syntrophomonas sp. | reverse complement strand
TCGCGGAACTTTAAGACATTGACTTGATTAAATCCTTCGTAACACAGGCTGTAATCGCCGAAGCGAACTTCTTTCAAGCCGCCTGCTTTCTGTTTATAGACGTAATTATCATTGGCAATATCATTACGCTTGGGTATATAAGGGAAGTCCACCGGGCCAAAGAAATATGGTTTGAAAAATTTATTAACCAAAGCCATATTCACATGGGTGGTTCCTTCCAAACGGGGCATCATGCCGGCATCACGGATAAACATTTCCATGAAGGTATCCTGTTCCATCCCTTTGGCGCCAACAATATCAAGCAGCATTTGCGAAATCTTGTCACCCTGGCTGCATACTTTCATTTTTAGAATCGCATTATACATCAGATAACGGCGGTCCTGGTCAGAAGCTGAACGGAAATAATCCATACATCTCAAGGCATACAGCTTCATGGTGATCAGACGCAAATACGATTCAGTAAACAATCTTCTGACATGCGAGAAAGCATAGACCGGTTTGCCGTAAAGATCCCGGTTGCAGGTGTGGTGCAGACATTCGTAGAGAGCGTGGGTAGCTTCGCCGATCGAAGCCCAGCCTACCATACATTTGCCGATGTTTACCGTATTCAGTGCAGAATCCCAGGCATGCGGTCCACGGGAGAGAATATCCGCATCGGTAATCGGATAATCATTGAGATTAAATTCAGCCACATAGGCGCAATGTGCACCATTGGTATTGATTTTCTTTACCAGTTCATAGTTGGGATGCGTGGTGTCGACCACAAAGAAAACATATTCTCCGCTATCGGCGAATTTACCGAACACTGACAACAAAGCAGCTTTGTTGCCGTTACCGATGTAATATTTGTTGCCTTTGGCCCGATAGGTACCGTCACCATTCGGATAAAGGGTCATTTCGTCGGAATAAATATCGTTGCCGTGAGCGCGCTCAGAAAGTCCAAAGCCGAAAATACCGCCTTCTCTGAGCAGTTGAGCGGCCTTATGTTTTACGGCTTCATTGTTGCCCAGAAAGATAGGTCCCAAGCCCAGGATGGTTACCTGATAGAGATATTGGAAGTGGAGGGCATAGAAACCGGAGACTTCATTAAACTCACCAACCCGCCAAAGATCCCAGCGGGAATCTTCTTTTCCGTATCCGGCCGGCGTAAGCAAATCAGCAAATATTTCTTCTTTGCCGATGAAATCAACATAATCCTGATACCAGGTGAAGTTTTTGTCGTCTTCTTTGATGCTGTCCAGACCTTTGTTTTCAAAAAAATCGATGGTCTTGAGCATGATTTCCCGGGCCCGAGGATCCAAATGTTCTTTATTGTAGTTCTTGGGGTTGAATAATACCATATTGTATTCCTTCCTTTCTTTTGAGAGTGCATAACGCAGTATCAGTTTTTCTAATAATGACTATAGCACAAAATTGTTGTAAACCACAGTTCATATATATAAAGTATATTAATAAATATATTTATAGTAAATATGTTTTATTTGCGGAATATCTCGGTTGGCAATTAAAACAATTTGATCACATATATGTTGCCAGAATAATCACCAACATTCCCAGCAAAAAACCCTTCCAGCGGACTTTCTTATTTTTATAACCAGCCTGAGGCCATAACTGAAAAACTACCAGATAAAGCATTACGCCTGACGCCAGGCCAAGCATAACAGATAAAAATCCTGGTACAAGAATGAGCAGATAACGGCCCAACAAGGTTCCCAACGGGGTAATCAGTGACAGCAGCAGTGTTTGTAATAAAATCACTCTCTTTTTCATGCCGCTCATTAATAGTGGAGCGGCAATAGCCATCCCTTCCGGCATGTTATGTATGCCAATACCCAGGGCAATAACCATTCCGGTTCTGTTCTTCATTTCTTCTCCGAAGGCAATGGCCATCCCTTCCGGAAGATCATGCAGCGCAATGCCCAGCATGATCATGTAGCCCAGTCCAGCCAGCGTTTGGGCAGAATTGATCGAGTTATTCTGCAGACTGCCGACAATGATCATAAACAGCAAACCGGCTGCGATCCCGATTAATGTCTCGCTTTTGCCGCTGAGCAAGGCAGAGGGCAACATGTCAAAAAAAACGACGGCAGTCATGACTCCCGAAGCCAGCCCAAGAAAAAATGATAGGCTGCTGTGACTCCATTTCTTATTAAAAAAGAGCACGATTGCGCCAATGGTCGTGCAGATCCCGGCCAGTAAACTCCAAAGCAAAGCATTGTTCATAAATAACCACTCTCCTGGCTAAATACTTATGTTGGAGTTGGTTATTTTAGGTATTATATTGGCTGACATATTCTATTTGCATATGGCATATTTTACAAAAAGAGGGGGTGGAATGTATGGGACTATTAAAATCAGTTGAGCTGCGAGGATTGTTAAAATCATTATTGTATGGAATGATTGCTTGTATCATTGCATCAGTTGTCATTTATTTCACAGCACTTGAGGAAACATCGACCGGAACGATCGGCAGGTTGATTTTAATTGCATCAGTATTTTATGCGGCCTGTTATGTGAGCAAATCATATGGCAGTAAAGGGTTGATCCGTGGACTTACCATGGGTGTTTCGTTTTATATTGTTTTATTGATCGCTTCATTGATCTTTCAGGTATCCGGAATTGATATCCAGACTTATTTGCTGAATTTGCTGATCTGTCTGGGCGCCGGGGCTTTCGGAGGAATATTGGGAATAGGTCTTAATTCTGATTAAGAATAACTTAACAGTCTGGTGCCAGGCACCAAATTATTAAGTTATTTAAATGATTGAACCGGCAGGGATTAACCTGCCGGTTCAATCGCATCAATCAGTTGTAATTTTCCTATGACTGCAGACAAATCAACGGCTGAGAAGCAAGAGGATCAATCCAGCCAGCAGGAATATTACTCCCATAATCAGGCTTGGATTAAGCATTCTCTAAAACCTCCTTGGACAGCCGCCATGTATCATTTCGATTTTTCAAACCACAAAACAATTCATAAATCTTCGAAAACTTCTATCTTCTACCCCCATATTTTCATTAACAGATCTCTCACAAAAATCGGGATACGGAAATAATAAATACGCATTATTGTCACCCCTTCATAGTCTCTTTGCTTTTGCCTTATACTATGAAGCGACGCTGAAAAATGTTCACATTTCTGTTCTGCTTACATCCATTGTTTTATAAATGCAGATAATTGGTTCGACTTTATGGCCGTAATATTGGTCAGTGGCAGACTGTTCTGTAAAACCTGTCCGTATTTTTTATAAATCAAACGAGTATCCAGGACCAGTACAATACCCCGGTCGGTTTCACTGCGTATGAGTCTTCCCACACCTTGTTTCAGACGAATGGCCGCATCAGGCAGCATAAAATGTTCAAAACTGTTTTTCCTCTGTTGTTGATAATATTTATCCCAGGCTGTGCAATATGGATCGGCCGGTGAACGGAACGGGATTTTGACGATAACGAGACATTTCAGCAGTTCGCCTTTCAGATCAATCCCTTCCCAGAAGGTTTCCAGCCCCATAAGGACAGTATTCTCACTGCTGGTAAAAGCGTCCATCAAACTGGCAAATTCTCCGTCCTGGTTTTGTACCAGCAATTTTAAATCATTGGCTTGCAGAAGTGGCCGTAAAAATTCGGCCGTTTCCTCCAATTGCTTGCGGGCGGTGAAAAGCACCATGGTACGACCGCCACTGGCTAGCAAAATCTCGGCTAACATCCGCTGGAGTTCGGTTCCAAAACGGTTACTGGCAGGATCAGGCATATCTTCGACGATATACAGGGCAGCATTGTGTTCATAATCAAAAGGCGAACTTTCAATCATGGTATTGAGCCGACCGTCCTGCGCATACCATTGCAAACCACTGCGATTGATAAAGTTTTCAAAACTGTTGTTGACCGTCATCGTGGCTGAAAGCATCACCAGGGTATTCATTTTTTGGTATAATATTTTGTCCAGGCTGTCACCCGTATAGATCGGAGAAGAACAAATCGCAACCACTCTGCCCCGTTCATATTCCAGCCAGCAGATCGCGTCAAGGCGGTCGATGTTTTCTTCCATAATGGTTAATGCGGATTGCCTGATTTCACTTAAAGCAGCAAGGATGCCGAATAATTCAATAGCATCCTCGCTCTCTGCCATCTCTTCATGAAGTGCAGTCAATTTTTCGATTAGTTGCCTCATCGCCTTCTCTAATTCAGCAAAAACTTGTTGCGCATGAACGAAAGCAGGACGTTTTCGTTCATGCGGTTTGAGCACGTGATGGAAACTATAATTGTCTTCATATTTGGCCACTTTATCAAACCATTGAAAGAAGTCCCCTGCTAAATGAGAAACCTGATCAGCAAAGGTGGTTGCTTCCGAAATAAGGCTGGATAATTGAGGATAGGCGGACATGAGATGCAGCAAATAGCCTCTGCGCACCTTTCCCCTGCCCTTCTCGTATAAAGCACCCAGCAGTTGTTTGATATCAAAGTAACCAAAACGAAGGGATAATTGTTCAAATGATTCCCTGATAAAGGTATGTGCTTCATCAACAATAAGATATTCGTAATCAGGCAGGATGCTTTTTTCACGATTTTCTATCAGCATATCCGCGAGCAGCAAGGCATGATTAACGATAATCAAATCAGCCTTGTGTACGTTGCGGATCATTTTCAGGCGAAAACATTTGTCCTGGTAGCGGCATTGGTCACGCAAACAGCTGGTGCGATCAGCCGCTACGATCGGCCAGTGCTGCATCATTTCACTGGATAGTTCCAGTTCCTTGCGATCACCGCTGCGGGTATTCTCTGCCCAGACCAGCATTGACTGAAAAAAATCGATCGCTTCATCAGAGAGGTTTTTTTTGCCGGCACGGATCTGCTCGTATTTATTCCAACACAGAAAATTCTCCCGGCCTTTGGCTTCTGCATATTTGATCCTGCTGTTCATGATTTTAAGCAGATCTGGCAGATCGCGGTCCGTAATTTGTTGCTGCAGGGCCTTGGTTCTAGTCGAAACAACTACTTTGTCCTTGGCTTCCTGCGCCCACAATATAGCCGGTATCAGATAGGCAAAAGTCTTGCCTACTCCGGTCCCTGCCTCAGCCAGCAAAAAACCGTCATCAACAAAGGAGGTTAAAATATTTTCAGCCAGCAGCAATTGTTCACAACGATAGCGAAAGTCCGGGAAATTATGCTGCATGATCCCGTCTTCGCCCAGCAGTAACCCAATTTGTTTTTCCATACTGGAAACCCCATTACTATTCATGGTGGGAACCTTTCTCAAAAAAATAACCCGTCACCTTTTCGGCCGGGTTTTAAAATATTCATGGGCTGAAAGGAAATTCCTTGATCAGATATTTATTACCTTCTTTAAGGACATGATAATACTTTTCTGCTTTTATATGTTTATCAACAAATATCTGTCGGCATTTATTCATATCATCCAGCCTGACTTTAATGGACAGGCCACAACTGGAAGAAATCTCCCGCAGGGTAGGGATAACGATAAAATCAATAGATTGATCCTTTAGGATACTTTCTGCTTTAAGGGCATTTGAGGTACTGACAAAGGTAAAAAGATAGAATTCCTTTACATTTAAAAGATTGTCATCCATAATTCATTCCTCTAATGCAGTTCAATATTGCCGGTATTGAAAAAAGTGGATTTACAGTGACCAAGTATTCTGTCATCAGCAAAAACCATCGCCTCAGCAAAAATAAGATTCCGGCCTGCCTTGACGACCTTTCCCCGGGCGGTCACCATTTCTCCCAGACGGGCTGCACCAGGAAATGATACCGAGCAATCAGCTGTCACTCCCAACAAACCCAAACTGCGAATGGCATTGCCCATGGCAGCGTCGGCAATTGTCATAATAACGCCTCCGTGCACCAGACCCATTGGATTGGTATGCTGTTTTTCCACCTGGACTTCCAGTTCAGCTTTTCCTTTACCCAGCAAAGTAAGATTTATCCCTAATAAATGATAATACGGTGTATTAGCAACAGATTCAATTAAATAATTAAATAATGCTTGATCGATTCCTTCATTTAAGACTGACAAAGACTGCATCTCCTTTGTAATCACAATTAACAGCAAATTCCTGAAAGGTAATGACTTACCTTGGTGAATATTTTATATAATTGTCCTCTAAAACACAAAATAAATAAAAAAAGGAGGACATTATGGTTCGCAATCAACGTATTTTAATCATACCATTAGCCGCATTGATCCTATTTTTTGCTGTATATTTCATATACAACGGGCAGAAGCAAACAACACCGCAACCACCCAGGAAACCAGTTCCAGAAAAACAAATCGAGATTGCCAAGGGTAATTGGTACATCGAATTCTCTGTAAAGGAACAAAAAGCAACTGCCTATACCGAAGCAGCCAACGCACCTGTTTCCTCAGCGGGACGGGAATATTTTATCGGTTCGGGTGCGGTTCATCCCCGATATCCGATCAATGCAGGCGGTGAGGCGCGCAGTCCGATCATTCCTTTCGGAACGATCCTTTTTCTGCAGGAACCGCTGGAAGTTCAGGGACAGCAATATAAAGAGCTGGTTGTCAACGATACCGGAGATGTATATTACGGACTATGGCCGTCGCATCCTTATTGGGTAGACGTATATTACGGCACAACCAATTATTATAATCAGCAGGATGCCAGCACCGCCGGAGTAAAACTGATTAATTACAAATGGTATGAACCCTGGCCGGATAAATGATTACATTTTTTCATAAACAGCAAACAACTGCAGGGCAACCTCGTCTGCCGGGTGGGATTTTAACTCTGCAACCAGTTGCGTATGCAGTGATTGATCGGCAATTTCTACAAACGATGCCCAAGTCATATAATCAAAAGGCGTTAACTGAAACTCCTTAAAACCATTTTCCCTAAACATATCATTCAGCGTTTTCGGGTCAAAATGGTGCAAATGCAGCATGGCCGGGAACATTGAACCCTCCAGGCCTTCATAATAATGTTGTACCACTTCGCCAAATTTGGTCGGAACGGTTATAAAAAGATGTCCGCCAGGCTTCAGGACCCGGGAAAATTGCTGGACAATCCTGGCCGGATCATAGGTATGTTCCAGCACATCCAGGCAATTGATCATTTCAAAATACTGGTCAGGGTAAGGCAGGGCATCAATACTTCCGGCAGTAAATTCAACTTTCCTGGATTCCCCGTTTAACAAGTTTTCAGTTACGTTCAGATGAACATTTTCAGCCAGATCTCCTAATTCTTCTTCAATCAGCTTTATAACTCCGGGGAAAAATTCTTTTTCCCCTTTTCGCATCATATTCGACAGCGCGGTGGCTCGTTCCAACCTTGGTTTGCAGGCATCAATGGAGAATACATCGGCAAACTGGCTCATTACCATAGTAGCAAAACCGGCGCCACATCCGGCATCAAGTACCCTGCCGGAAACATTCTGCACATGAGGATAAACATATTTTAGAAATGACGATTCTCCGCCGGAAGAAAAGTTTTGCAGGGCAATCACTTCGTTTAAACTGAACAAATCATCCTGCCCTAAATTAATGGCGATTTCCCGGCGAAACCAGTTACGCATTTCCACGTCAGCAATAAAAGCATCGGTAATGGCTGCAATCTCGTCATTGCCTGCCCGGGTAGCAACGGCAGCTTTGTTTTTATCATCCAGCATATTCCAGACTTGTTCTACGAAAAACGGAAAGCAAATGTTGTCATGCGTATTAAAAAGAATCGACTGTTGCTGGTTGTTGTGACGCAGTTCAGCCGTAGCATGGTAGAAATTCAATAAAAAGGCGATTGATTCTTCGTCATTGCGGGTGAATATTTCAGCATAGCTGCCGGCCAGGTCATCGCAGCCAGGCATTAAATTCTTATAAAGTTCCAAAACATCTTCATCCACCTGGTTGAAATAAAAATCAAAAAATTTCTTTAACATTTTTTGCCCCTCCTAATTATTCTGCTTGGAAATTTTCTATGAGATAAAGCTGCTGCTTTTTTGTTGCACTGTTTTGATCAAGATCAAGTTCCCAGGTGATATCCACTTGAAATTCAACCGATCCGTCATTAAAAGGAACATAAGGCATTATCATAAGACCGGAGCTCTGATAACCAAGTTTGCTCTGATCCTCAAAAACCAGGTCAGTATAATAATTTTCAACCGCCGGATGAACTTCAATTTTTTCCAATTCATTGCCGCTGAATTTATAATTGATCCGATTGACAAAATGATCGCCATTGCCGGTTTTAATCTGAAATACGTAATCGATATCATTCAAATCCCGAACAAAAAATTCTTTATCAACTGATACCATACCATCCTTGTTCCAACTGACTGCATTTCTGATCGAAATATTCTGATCTCCCTCCCCTTCAGGCAGACCCAGCCAGGCAACCGGATGGAAATTAATTTCATCAGAGGGAGCTGCTGAACTCACCACCTGGGGAACCAGATAAAACTTACATGAATTATTTTTATCAAGGTGAGCTTTGATGACAAGCGATAAACTGTCATCTTTAAGCATATATTCCTTGCTAAAGGTCACAATACCTGCTTGCGCATTGACATTAATACTTTTTTCGCAACTGAGCAAGACTCTGATGCAATCCGAGTCTTCGGAGTATTCTTCGAGCTGGTAGACTGACCGGTTAAAATCACCGATTTCAATTAATTGACCGTTATCGTCCATAACCAGACTACAGCGCAGGGAGTTCCGGCAATTTTCTTTACGGGCTCCTTCGGGAAATATTTCCGCTTTGAGGCTGCTGTCGGTTTCGGTCATAACGATTGGACAGGCATAGCGATAGACTGAATGATAGGCATCAATTCCGGCAAAATCACGGTTCAGTATAAAAGCCAGGTGATCGTTATCTTCGGTTAGATCAGCTGCCAATACATGATGATATTGAACACATCCGCCCTCCGTATCAACTGCCAGAATTTGTTGCCGGTTGAACAAAATGATTTCGTCCCGGCCGTCAAAATCCCAATCAACAATATTGATTGTTTGTTTTTCATCTTTCCTCACATCAGCTGCCTGCAACAGATAATCCAATAGCCGTGCGGCGATTTCCAGATAAGCCAGTCCCTGCATGTCATAATATGGAGAGGATCCGTAAGACGGATGGCGGCTGGCCCACTTGGGATCTTCCTGATAGACAAGATTTCTGACCCGGTTGATAAGCTGATAATACTCGGAAAAATTCTGTGGATATCGATCCTGTAAAACCTTGTCTACAAAATCATAGCGCTCCAAAGAATTCATAATTGCTCTGACTTGCATTTCTTTCAATTGAGATGAATCATCACCGTTAATCGCTGCAGAGATGATCTTTTGCTCAAACGAATCCTGGCAATTTTCGAACCAACGCAACCGGCTGATGACCCGGCGCAGTCTTTCATCTCCGTAAGTAACGCCCCGAATCCCACGTTTAGCAGTCCAATTTTCCCATTCCGGATAACTATGGCTGCTGGATACCGGATAGCTATCCAAAATGCCTATCCGATCAATATAATCCTTAAGCCCAATAAATTCCAGATCAGGATCGTCATTGATCAAATGAAAAAATTCCATCAGCCATTGTTTGTCACCCTGCGGATCCTTGCTCCATTGGCCCATCTTTTCAGCATCTTCAAAAATGACCAAAATCGGGCTTATTTCCCGGCCATACTGAATGGCCAGCTTGCATGCCTGCTCAAGCGTATCTTTTATATAAAAGTAATAATGGGCCGGTTTTACTTGCACCCGGTCATCAGCGGTAAAATAATTTCTCTTTAGCAATTGGTAACGGAACTGCGTATGTACCGGCACGGCCTGAAATATTTGTCCGCTGATCTCATCCTGTAAGCCGAAGTACAGCATTTCATCAGGAATATGAGATATGGTCGTCAAGGAAACGGGATCTTTGAAACCAAAATGTTTTAAACAATAATCCGCCATTCCTCCCGGTTTGGAGAAGTAGGGCTGATAAAATGTTTCCGCATCCAGATAATACACCGGAGGCGCACCCAACAAGTGAGCCGCCTGGGTAAGGTTGCTCAAAAGAAATTCCCCGCATTCACGTTCCACCAGGTGGATGCCCTGCCATTCTTGCGCTTTGACATCGAATAGCTCGCTGCATAGTTCATCATATTTTTTTAACTGATACAGACAATCATCAATACGTGAACTGAGCTGAATAAACGGTTCATCGGCCAACCCACCGATAAGGCCGATCTTTTTGGTATTTAGCAAACTTTTTAAATCGCTTAGAAATGAGGGTTTTTGTTCCCGGAACCAATACAGAAAAGGACCTGAAAAGTGCAGGTTAATAAAAAACTTCTCCAACCCGACAGATTCCTGCAACAACTCCAACCAGGGCTGATAGGAGTTAACAAATGCTTCTTCCCGGGTCTTGTGGAGCTGAAAATGAGGCTGATGAAAATGCGGACAAAAGGCAATATAACCTTTCACAGAATACCTCCTGATATGGCTTATTTCAGAAACGAGAGAAATTTATCTTCAAATTCAACATTATTTAGCCAATCAATAAAATTGGGACTAAAGTTTTCATCGCGAATTGCATTGATCAAACGCAGGAATTTGGCATAGTGTTCAAAAAATCGCTTCATGGCGTAATCACGGGTCAAATTATTGGTAACCATAAACAGCCAGTCACTGCTTTCAATGAGGATCAATTCTCTTAAGGCCTGCGCCTGGGAACGCATTTTAATATCACTGTTGATGGAGCTTTTGTCCAATTCATCGAATTCATTGCTGGCTTTTCTGATAATATCCCACATCCATTGGGTTTCTTTGTTCTTCCAAATATAGTGTTTGCCGCCCATGCCCCAGGAGGATTCAAAAACCTGCGCTTCAGCAGAAGGTAAATTGATTTCTGTGGGCAAAATAAAATTCAATTCACTGCTTAAAGCGATCCCACGTACTACTTCTTCCAACCATTCGATCCCTTCCCACCACCAGTGGCCGAAAAGCTCAGTATCATAGCAGCCGACAATAAGCGGTTCATCAAATCCTAAATTGACTGCTTCACGGCCGGTATTTCTAATGCTGTTCAAAAAATGGCGGGCATGTTGCCGGGCTTTTTGTCTGGCCTGTTCAGGTTCATAAGGTAATTTGGCTCCATTGCTTCGATCCGTTATGCGCCAATATTTAAAACCGGAGCGCGGGGACTCACGATGAAATTCACGGTAATCTTTGTCACCCGGGTAACCATAATCAGCTGACCAGACCTGCTGGCTTATCATGGCATTCCTGCCTAAAACCATAATGTTGCGGTCTTTTATTTTATAGGGACGATAGGTGCTGAGTCCGGTATTGGCAAATGTTTCATCATGCCAAACCAATTCCGGTGCCATCAGGCTGGAATCACCCAGAGGTTTTCCGCCTTCCACCGCATGACTGTCAACATAAAAATATTTGAGACCATTTTTGATCAAAAGGTCTTCAATTCCTTGAAAATAACCACATTCAGGCAGCCAGAAACCTTCCGGTTCACAGGCAAAATAATTTTCGTACGTTTTAATTCCCCAATAAATTTGATGCTGCAGGCTTTTGCGATCCAGCAACGGCAGATATGCGTGGCTTGCAGCGGTGGCAAGAATTTCTACTTCATTATCTTTTTTCAATTCATTGAATACATTAACCAGGTTACTGTCCAATTCCAGGGTAAAGTCTCGTCTGATATCCCGGTAAAAACGATAATAAAAATTTGCCAGTGAAGCCATATTGGGCTCGGCAACTGACATATAATAACGTTCATCTTCGGCAGCTTTATTTTCACGTTCACGTAAATATGTCAAAAATTCCTTCTGTATATAACTGGAACTCAATTGGTCGAGTAAAGGCGGACTGAGGCTCAAAGTAACCGGAGCGTGCAATCCTTCATCTCTTAGCCGTAACCAGGTGCGCAGAAAAGGAATATAAGTTTCGGCCATGGCCTCGAACAGCCACACTTCGCCGAAAGGCCATCTCCCCTGTCTTTTTACAAAGGGAATATGACTGTGCAGCACCAGCATTATATTGGAATTCAAAGGCTACACTTCCTTAAATATATTAACCGACGTTACTTTGACCGGTTTTTTTAACGTTGATCCGAGCGATGACCTCTTCATATATATCAATGGTACTTTGGGCTATGATTTTCCAACTATACACTGATTCAACCAATTCAACCGCATTGGCGGCCAGCTGCCCGGCAAATTTATCATCTGATAATATTTCAATAATGGCTTCCGCCAGTTTGGATTCATGGCCAGGAGGTACTTTCAGACCAGTTTGACGATGGACAACAATTTCAGAAAGCCCGCCTACTTCACTTACGATTACAGGGGTTCGGGTGGTCATGGCTTCCAGAGCAACGATGCCAAACGGTTCATACAAACTAGGAAAAACCGCAACTTTGGCCTGGTTGTAAACATAATTTCTTTCTTTATCACGTAAAAACCCCGTAAATTCTACCCGCTCGTTGATACCTAACTTCTGTGCCCGCTGTTCAAGAATTGTTTTTTGGGGTCCACGGCCCCCAATATATAATCTGGCTTCGGGGACACTTTCCAAAACGCGCGGAAAACAATTTAAAAGCTGCCACACACCTTTTTCGGGTACCAGCCGTCCAAGGAAAACCAGGGCTTTTTCCCGGGGATCAAATATTACCTGGGGATCTTCGGGTAATTCCACAAACTGCTCCGGTTCAACTCCGTTGGGAATAATTATCACCGACGAACGATGTACGCCAAAAAGCGAACAGATCTCATCCTGCATATACTGACTGCAGCAAATGATCTGATTGGCTTCCAGAGCCAGATTTTTTTCGATTTCATTTATTTCACGCTGGGTCCGGTTATGAAGACCTAAATTGCGACCATATTCAGTTGCATGGAT
>CAZRMB010000032.1:0-3066 GCA_964600925.1 uncultured Syntrophomonas sp. | reverse complement strand
ACTTCGACGTTCTGCATAACCAGATAACGACTGATATCATATACATGCTGCCCAAGTCCTCCGACCATGTGGGGAGGATATTCCCAGCTGAGCATTAATACCTTCATATTAATTCCCCTTTTTCTTGTATCTAATAGCTAATAATACCAGATAATTGTTCCCTAAGTAAAATATTTTGCTTTTGATGATGTAATGTTATACTTTCAAGAAAGGATTTATATATTACCAGGAGGTAGAAATAATGAGTTCAGATCATAAAAAGACCATCAGACAGTCGATTATTAAAGATCCTCAATTAGCTCCGCTCGGTTATAACAAATTGGAATGGGTAAAAAACAATATGCCTGTTCTTAATATTTTAAGGCAGGAATTGGAGCATAGTAAACCCCTGCAAGGGAAAACGATATTGTGCTGTCTGCATTTGGAAGCAAAAACCGGCTATCTTTTACAAACCCTGATGGCAGCTGGGGCTGATGTAGTGGCCGTGGCCTCCAATCCACTGTCAACGCAGGATGATGTAGTAGCAGCTTTGGCCGATTCTGGTATCACGGTATATGCCATTCACGGTGAAAGCAGTGAACAATATCATGAATTCCTTATAAAGGGTCTAGATACGATGCCGGATGCCATTATTGATGATGGCGCAGATGTAGTCAGTCTTCTGCATAAAAGCCGCCGGGAACAGGCAGCAGCGATCATTGGCGGCTGCGAAGAAACAACCACCGGAATTGTGCGGCTGCGTTCCATGGATAACGACAATGCCCTACTCTTTCCCATGATTGCTGTGAATGATGCCTATATGAAATATATGTTTGATAATCGTTACGGTACCGGCCAATCGGTTTGGGACGGTATCAATCGCACCACCAATCTGGTCGTGGCAGGAAAATATGTAGTCGTGGTTGGTTACGGATGGTGCGGCAAAGGCGTTGCTTTGCGGGCCAAAGGGATGGGAGCCAAGGTGATCATAACCGAAATTGATCCGATCAAAGCCAACGAGGCCATCATGGATGGATTTCACGTGATGAGCATGCTGGAAGCAGCCCGTCTCGGAGACATTTATATTACGGTCACCGGCAATATAAACGTAATCCGCAAAGAGCACATGCAGGTTATGAAAGACAATGCCATTATGGCCAATGCTGGTCATTTTGATGTTGAGATATCCAAACCGGATCTGGATTCATTGGCTGTCAGTAAAAGAACGCTGAAACCCAATATCGAAGAATACCTGCTGGATGACGGTCGCCGACTCTATCTGCTGGCGGAAGGACGCCTTGTGAATCTGGCTGCCGGTGACGGGCACCCGGCAGAAGTAATGGATTTAAGTTTCTCTCTGCAAGCGCTTTCCCTGCTTTATGTAATTGAGAATCGTGCCAACCTGGAAAATCATGTTTATAATGTGCCGGAAGAAATAGATAAAAGGGTTGCCAGTTTGAAACTTCAAGCCGATGGCATAAAGATCGACGAACTTACCCTTGAGCAAGTAGAATATCTCGATAGTTGGGACAACTAAATATCGATTTATGTTTCTAATCAAATGTTAATTATGACAGCCAGGCTGAGGAACTTCTTCCCTGCCTGGCTGAATATTTGCTCCGCCTTTTTGAAAGAATACTAATGCACAGACAAAAGAAAGGCGGATAACTTCATGGATGCAATTAACCGAAGATATGTATGGATATTTTTCACGGTATTGATTGTTTTAATGGCGGCAGCATACATAATCAATACCATGCTGCCCGAAAATCCCAAACCGTATTTATTAAAAACCAATACCGGTGAAACTAACAGCGGAGAATACTATACCGTGCGGGATGATCAAGGTATGACCATTTTTCAGACTGGTCTGGCTGTGCATATTGATGATCGATACATTAGTGAAAACGATGTAGAATACGTCATCATAAAAATTGAGGGCAGAAATGCCCAAGCAGCAATCGCTCAAAATCAGGTTGAAATAACAACAAATAACAATAACAATGAAGCCAGTGTGATTTCATTTAACCAAACAATACCCGCAGCAGCTGCCAAAGAAAGTCATGTAGTGATCTACCATACCCACACCGATGAATCGTATATCCCTACTGATGGCAAGGCCAGTCAGCCAGGCAAGGGGGGTGTTTTCGATGTTGGCGATGCATTGACGAAAACTTTAAAAAATGCCGGAGTCAGTGTTAACCATAACAAGGAAAGTCATGGTCCGCATGATATAAATGCCTATCATCGTTCCCGCCGCACTGCTACTCAATTGCTAAAAGAACAACCGGATGCAATTTATGATATTCATCGTGATTCTGCCCCGTCCAAAGCTTACTATACAACCATAAACGGAACTGACAGTTCCAGGGTCATGATGGTTGTAGGACGATCCAATCCCCACATGAAAACTAACCTTGCTTACGCCAAAAAAATAAAATCGAGAGCGGATAAATTATATCCGGGATTGGTCCGGGGGATATTTATGGGCCGGGGCGATTACAATCAGGACCTTTATCCGACCGCGATACTATTTGAAATAGGAACGGATCAGATATCAAAGGATCTGGCCGAAAATGCTGCCCGTTGTCTCGGAGATATATTGATAAGGGACTTGGGGGTTCGAAACGGTTAAATAACTCATCTGCTTCCCTATCGCGTATAATATATTATTATACGTGGAGAAATCTGATGGGGAAGGATTTAAATAATGAAGCTGGAACCTAAATGGCAGGCTTTGCTTATAATATCTATTGGCATATTTATGTCTACTTTGGACGGCAGTATTCTCAATATTGCCAATCCTTCCATTGCTGAAAACCTCGCGGTCAATATGCAGCAGGTGCAATGGATTGTAACTGCGTATATGCTTGTTGTTACGGCAAGTTTAATATTCTTTGGCAGATGGGGAGACAAACTCGGCAGTGACAGAATTTATTCGGCCGGATTTCTTATTTTTGCTGCAGGTTCTTTTTTGTGCAGTCTTTCTACATCATTGGCTTTATTAATTGCATTTCGCATTGTGCAGGCGATCGGTGCCAGCATGATGATGGCAACCGGAATGGGGATCATATCCAACACTTTCCC
>CAZRMB010000031.1:12090-16585 GCA_964600925.1 uncultured Syntrophomonas sp. | reverse complement strand
ATCGTGAGACAGGCGATTCCAAATATCGTCCCGCTCCCAACCTGAAACAAATGGTTCGGGCTGGTTACCTGGGCAGAAAGACCAACCGCGGTTTCTATGATTACAGCGCCAAATAATCTGGATTAATTATTAACAAATAATATAACGGGGCTTCATCGATTGAAGCCCCGTTCTTATTTAAAAATTATAGATCAATAAATTCTATACCGGATATAATTTCGCCGGATGAATTGAGTCTTTCAGATAAAAATATTGATCTTCCCGGACTAATAATCCTTGTTCCTCCATATCCCTCAGATGAGCAAGAATCATAACCTCCTCATAAATAAAAAACACTTCCATCGGTTGGGGAAATTTTATGTAGATAGGGCATTGACGAGCTAGATCCTCAAGACTGTGATGTCCCCTGTAAAGCAATTCAGTGATTCTTGCTTGACGAGCAAATATAATGTCACGATATTGAACGAGTTTTTGCTGCCAATCATCTTTTATCATCACTTCTCCATGACCGGAAATGATAAAATCCGGTTTCATAGTCATAACCCGGTTCATCGACTGAATGTAATCAAATATTGAAGAATTGAGATTTGCATACCAGGGGCCAAAATTGGAGAAATCAATATCAGCAGAAAATATAAAGCCCTGGTCCGGAAACAGAAACCCGCAGTGCCCGGGTGAGTGCCCCGGCAAATGAAGAACCTGCATTTTGGTCGAACCAAAATCAAACATTTGACCTTCACTGATACTCTCATCTATTTTTGTGGTCCGATATTTTACCCCTTTCAAATACAACTGCTGCAAAACAGGATTTTGAGTCAAAGTTTTCAAGCCAAATGTCTCCAGATATTTATCTGCCGACTGGGCCATCGCCTGATCTTCCTGGTGCATATAAATTCTACTTTGGGGAAACCGCTCGTTGTATAAATAGTGATCAATATGTCCATGGGAATTAATAATGAGATCGATCGGCTGCCGGCACAAATAATCCAGATCGGCTTTACCGGGACTGTTGTCCAGCAGGCAATTGACATCGTCTTTTATCAGCAGGCAATTGCAGTGGGGATATTCAAAGCCTTGAAAATCAACCACCACAATATGTTTATTGATATTGAACAAACCCTAACTCCCCTTATGTTTTAATTGCCAATTCGTTTTACAATACTTTGGTCAGACCGTTGTATATTCTGCCATGAGGTGTATCAACCGTTACCAACATGTCGTCCTTCAAAATACTGGTTGCATCGCTGCAACCTACGATAACAGGAATGCCAACATTCAAGCCCATAATGGCCGCATCGGAAGTCAACCCCCCCGCCTCGGCGATAATAGCTTTGATCTTATCAAGGTAGGATGCAAAGGATGCATTGGCGGCATTGGTAACCACAATATCACCGGGTTGTATCTTTTGCAGATCTTCATCATGAATAATTACCCGTACAATTCCGCTGACGGGGCGGTTTCCTATACCCATGCCATGCGCCAATATCTCTCCGACAATATGCACCTTGATCAGATTCGTGCCGCCGGAGATGCCCGACGGGCTGCCTGCACTTATAACCACCATATCTCCACGTTTGATATAACCTCTATCCAAACAACGACTCAGCGATTCATCCAGCAATTCATCGGTTCCGCTTGTCTCCTTAGCTAAAACCGGATGGACTCCCCAGACCAAGGTTAATTTTCGCAGCACTTTTTCTTTGTAAGATACCGCCAGAATATCAGCTTCCGGTCTATATTTGGCAATCATGCGGGCTGTCAGTCCTGTCTGGGTAGGAGTGATAATGGATGTTATACTTAAATTGCTGGCTGTGCTGCAGCAGGCATAACTGATGGCATCCGTAACCGACAGATTGCCATGCAGGCCTTTTTTTACCAGAATTTCTTTATAATCAAAAGCACCTTCGGCGCGTTTGGCGATGCGGGCCATCGTTTCCACTGCAGCCAGCGGATATTTGCCGGCGGCGGTTTCACCGGAGAGCATAATAGCATCGGCACTGTCAAAAATTGCATTGGCAACATCCGATACTTCAGCTCTGGTCGGCCGGGGATTATTGATCATTGAATCAAGCATCTGGGTAGCGACAATTACGATCTTGCCGGCAAGATTACATTGGGCTACCACTCTTCTTTGTACCAGAGGTACATCCTCCGCTGGAATTTCCACCCCCAGATCCCCTCTGGCTACCATGATCCCATCGGCAACCTTGATAATGTCTTCAAGGTTGTCGACCGCTCCCTGACTTTCAATTTTGGCGATAATATCAATATCCGCATTTCGTTTTTCCAGGATACGTCTGATTTCCAGGACATCTTCCGCACTTCTCACAAAGGAAGCGGCAATAAAATCAACCTCTTGATCAATTCCGAAATTTATATCTGCTATGTCTTTTTCGCTGAGAAAAGGCATGTTGATCCTTACACCCGGTACATTGACACCCTTTTTTTCACCTAATACACCACCGTTCACGACCGAGCAAATCAAATCGTCTGCTTTGCATTCCTCCACATGCAGATTGATCAGGCCATCCGCCAGCAAAATTGTACTTCCTTGACCAACTTCCCTGGCCAGGGGCGCATAACTGACCTGTACTTCGTTTTGGTCACCCTTTACGTCCCGACTGGTCAGAACAAAACGTTGCCCGGCCTGTAAACTGATCTTCCCGTCCTCGAGCTTGCCGGTCCTGATTTCCGGACCTTTGGTATCCAGCATGATCGCAACCGGTAGGTCAAGTTCGTTCGCTGCCTGTCTTACCCGCTTAATGCGCATCTCATGCTCATCATAGGTTCCGTGTGAGAAATTCAGCCGGGCCACATTCATACCATTGTTTATCATTTTTTTAAGCTGATCAAGGTCTTCACTGGCTGGGCCAATGGTGCAGATTATTTTGGTTTTGCGCATTTTAACACCCCATTCTATATGGAAAGTATCCGGGCAATTTCAAACATCTCCAGATCCAACGTTTTTGCTCCATTAATCACTTCCTGCAGAGGCAGGGAAAAGATATGCTTGCCATCTGATGCCACCATTTGATTTCGTTTGGGCGAACCGATCAACTCCACTGCAGCCTTGCCCATACAAGAAGCCAAAATCCGGTCCTGTGCTGTCGGCGAACCACCCCTCTGGGTATGGCCCAGGATGGTTATACGAGTATCATGTCCGGTTCTGCTTTCGATAATATTCTTTAACTCCAGGGGAGGATAAACACCTTCGGCTACAATGATGATGCTGTGCAATTTGCCGCGCTTGATCCCCTTATTGATTTTATCTATTACGGCGTTTAAATCAGTTGCTATTTCCGGGATTAAAATGGACTCCGCTCCTCCGGCCACACCGGCTGCCAGGGCTATTTCGCCACAGTCCCTGCCCATCACTTCAATAATAAAATTGCGTCCGTGACTGCTGGCTGTATCCCGGATTCGGTTAATGGCCTCCAGAACGGTGTTGACGGCGGTGTCAAAACCAATTGACCTGGTAAAAACGATATCATTGTCAATCGTTGCCGGGATTCCGAGTGCATTTATTCCCAATCGGGATATGTGGTAGGCTCCTTTTAAACTGCCTTCACCGCCAATTACCACCAAATTTTCAATGCCCCGGTTTATCAAATTCTCCCTGGCTTTTTGCCGTCCTTCATCCGTTTTGAAATGTTCTGAACGGGATGTTTGCAATATCGTACCGCCGCGTTGAATAATGTCAGCTACCGAACCTGCATTCAACTTTATTAGATCGTCTTCGATCAGGCCCGCAAAACCTCGCCGGACTCCGTAAGCTTCCATATTCATAAATATGGCTGTTCTTACGACCGCCCGAATTGCCGCATTCATACCCGAAGCGTCACCACCGCTGGTCAAAACTGCCAGTCTGTGCAAACGTATCCCTCCAATTAATCAGTCAATCTTTGTGGTAAAATCATCTGCGCAATTGATTGAATCAATCGGTGAAAGTTAATTGGCATCCTCTGTCTTTAACCACAGTATAGTCTTCTCTAAACGGCCTGGGTTAATTCATTTTCCTTCCTGGCAGGTAATGCTATGGTCAGTTGTACCAAATGCTGCCCTTTCCATACAAACTGCTCAGCTCTTGTTTTAACAGCAAACTGGAGGCAACGTTGTATTTCTCGGTCATTACTACTACCTTTTTGTTGGGCAGATGCAAAACTACCTCAATATCACCTGGGTATTGGGCCAATTTATTCAACAATTCACGTCTGCCTTCATCATCATCTTTTTCATAAGGCAGTCTTATATGGATGTCTTTCAATACTTTTCCGGGTGCACCTATATTGCGGACTGATATTTTCGGCGTTTCATCGCGCCGATCGATAAACCCTTCGACGATCAGCAACTGATCCGGTTCGATTTGATGGATCGTCTTCTGGTAGGCGGAAGGAAAGATCATCATTTCCATCCGGCCGCTTAAATCTTCCAGCACGAATCGTGCATAAGACTCACCTTTGCGGCTCACTTTTTTGCTCAATTCACTGGCCAGACC
>CAZRMB010000031.1:0-11990 GCA_964600925.1 uncultured Syntrophomonas sp. | reverse complement strand
CGTTCCTGATGATCGATCACACTGCTCAAGAAGGCACACATGTATTCTTGGGGAAAGAAAGCTTTCAAATAAGCGGTTTGGTAAGTTATCAGGGCATAGGCGGCAGAATGGCTTTTATTAAAACCGTAGCCGGCAAAACTCTCCATAATATCAAACAGACGGGTGGCATTCTCCTCAGAAATATTATTTCTGGCTGCCCCGGCCACAAACTTGTCACGCTGGGCCATCAATTCCTTGACCTTCTTTTTGCCCATGGCACGCCGCAAAACATCGGCTTCGCCCATACTGAAACCTGCCATATCCGAAGCAATCCGCATGACCTGTTCCTGGTATAAGACTACCCCGTAAGTTTCCTGTAAAGCATCCTCCAGGCGAGGGTCGAGGTACTCGATCTTTTGCCGACCGTGTTTGCGATTGATAAAGTCCTCTACCATGCCACTTCCCAGCGGGCCGGGACGATAGAGGGCGATGATGGCGATGAGATCCTCAAAACGGCTGGGCTGCATTTCTCCCAGTATCCTGCGCAAACCGTCACTTTCCAACTGGAAGACGCCGATGGTATTTTTATCCTGCAGAAGCTTGTAAACTTCCGGTGCATCCAAAGGCAGATCATCGATATTCAATTCAATTTGGCGTGTCTTGCTGATAATGGACAAGGCCCGATCGATCACTGTCAGGGTTCTGAGCCCTAGTATATCCATTTTGAGCAAACCAATATCTTCAACGGTTTCTTTGGCAAACTGGGTAATGATATGGCCATCGCTGGTCTTCTGCAGCGGAACGATAGAACTCAGGTCCTCCCTGCCGATCACCACTCCGGCAGCATGAATGGAAGCATGGCGCGGCATGCCCTCGATCGCTCGGGCCGAATCTATTATTTTACGAGCATCATAATTATTCTGATAAAGCTCGGTTAAATCGGGCGATATCTCCAAAGCCCGATCCAAAGTCACGCCCAATTCAGCCGGGATCAACTTGGCAATTTTATCAACTTCTCCATAAGGAATATTTAACGCCCGGCCTACATCACGAATGGCTGCCCGGGCTGCCATGGTTCCGAAAGTTATGATCTGTGCCACCCGGTCTGCTCCATAACGTTCCACAATGTAACTGATCACCTGATCGCGTTTTTCAAAACAAAAATCGATGTCGATATCCGGCATGCTGACTCTTTCCGGATTTAGAAAACGTTCAAACAGTAAATCATATTTGAGCGGATCGATATTGGTGATGCCCAGCACATATGAAACCAGACTCCCGGCTGCCGACCCTCTTCCCGGCCCGACCGGCACCTTATTATACCGCGCCCAGTTAACCAGATCCTGTACGATAAGGAAGTATTCCGCAAAGCCCATCTGCTTGATCATTTGCAATTCATATTTGAACCGCTCTACGATCTTATCCTCCGCAACCGGGTAACGCTTCGCAAATTTTTCCCAGGCCAATTTATCAAGATACGTTTCCGGTTCAAAGCCATCCGGTATATCAAAAAAGGGCAGATGGAATTCACCGAAATGAAAATCAAGGTTGCATGCTTCCGCAATGCGCAGACTGTTGTCCAGCGCCTGCGGCCAGTCTGCAAATAGTTCCCGCATTTCAGCTTCGCTTTTCATATAAAACTCATTACCGGGGAAACGCATGCGATCCTCATCCTGCACCGTTTTCGCGGTCTGGATGCATAAAAGGATATCATGAATGGCGGCATCGTCGCGCCGCAAATAATGCAGGTCATTGGTTGCAACCAGGGGGATGCCGGTTGATTGACTGATTTTAGCCAGCTCCCGGCAGACGATTTTTTCCTCTCCCATGCCGTGATCCTGTAGCTCCAGATAAAAATTATCCGGGCCGAAGATCTGCTGGTACCATAGCGCCGTTTCCCAGGCAGCATCCAACTGACCATTCAAAATCAGTTGGGGTATTTCCCCCGCAACACAGGCTGATAAAGCAATCAGCCCCTCATGATAGTCTTCAAGAAGTTCGTGGTCTACCCGCGGTTTATAGTAGAAGCCTTCAATGAAAGCACGGCTGACCAGTTTGACCAGATTTTTATAACCGGTCTCATTTTTACACAGCAAAATAAGGTGATACTGGTTGTCATCGACCCGCGCTTCTTTATCCAGCCGGGTGCGGGGAGCGACATAAACTTCACAGCCGATGATCGGCTTAATGCCCTGTTTTTTAGCTTCCCGATAAAAGTCAATGACCCCGTAGAGAACACCGTGATCAGTTATGGCTACCGCCGGCATGCCAAGTTCTGCAGCCTGACTGACCAGCCCCTTGACTCGGCAAGCTCCATCCAGAAGGCTATATTCGGAATGATTATGTAAATGTACAAACCCATTACTCATTTCAATTCTCCTGGTCTGTTTACCCCATCGTTAATCAAAAAGAAAATTTGCATGCTTGTCCACCGGTTACTTCCTGTAGTTCCTTAAAAGTTATGGGCAGAGCCGTATTGGCAGTGCCGGCAGCAGCATAAACCACATCATAGCGCAGCAGACTTTCATCGAGAAAAACCGGTACTTCATTGGCAAGCGCAAACGGACATACTCCCCCTATTGAAAAACCGGTAACGTTCAATACCTCCTCCGGATTAGCCATGCGTACTCTTTGCCCGACCGTTTCCTTGATGGCTTTGCTGTCCATTTTGACATCGCCGGCCGAAACGACCATCAGGTAATCATCACCTTTGGTTTTAAACAAAATGGACTTGGCTATTTGCCCGACCTCCAGACCCAGAGCCTGTGCTGCCAGAGGGGCCGTACTGGTGTTTTGGTCCAATTCAATGATCTGCAGGCGGGGATTTTTCTCCTGCAGATAACTTCTTACCCGTTCTATTTCCTTCATCTTTTCATCCTCTTTAAAATAAAAATGTGCAGTTCAATTTATAAGCTTTATTATAAATTAAACCACACACTTATTCTATCTTGTGACTTTATTCCAGTTGGCAATCGCTACAGTAATTTGGGTTAAGTAATGAAAGTAAAATTCCTCTTCCTTGCTTCGTTTATCAGCATCACAAATTTGTATTATTTTGCTTTAATCTTTGCCGTAAAATTCCTCCCAGACGCCCGCATGTCGCATTGCTGATTGACTTCCAGCCCTCATTTTCTACCTGTTCAAGCACTCCCATTTCCCTGGCAATTTCTAATTTAAGCAAATCTCTTTCACTTAAAGGTTGGTTGGCTTTGGTTTTTTTCCTGCTCATCAATGAAAACTCCCCGGCAATTATTTTTATTAACCATAGATTGTCCCGGGGAGATATAGATTATTAACTTAATTTTTTCATAAAACTTATCATATCACTTATTTTTCCCCGCCAATCAGGAACAAGGCCGCTTTGTCCCTTGTCAATCAACATATCCTCAACCAGAAATGTTTTCATGCCAATTAATCCTGCCGGCAGGTCTTCATCCACATCATTGCCGACCATTATACAATCATTAGGGGCTACTCCGATGCGGCTGCTAATTTCCTCATAATAAGCTATATGCGGTTTGCAAAAATGCATTTCTTCGTAAGATGTAATCAATGTATACGGAAAATCACCGATCCCCGCCCACTCCAGACGCTGTTGTATGGCTGAACGAGGAAAAACAGGATTGGTGGCAATCACCACTTTAAACCCGCTCCGGAAAAGGCTCTGCATCATCTCAGGTATACCAGGAAAGGGACGGCAGTGAACCTTCAGCAACGGAAAATGATGCTCGTAAAAGTGATCGAAAAATCGCCGCACATCATCTTCAGGATATTTGCATTTGGGCAAAAAGTCTCCCATAAACACTTCCTCGTTTAAAACTGCCGGGGAAAGATCATTGATCATCAGACCGGTCGAAGCAAACACCTGCTCCACCATTTTTTTGCCTTCCTGATAGCCTGCGTCCTTTACAGCGCTGATCATTTCCATAAAGTAGTACTGTAAAAAGATTTCCATATCAATATTTAAAAGGGTCCCGTCCAAATCGAACAATATTGCCTTAAACATTTTTTTCTCCTCGTTAGAACTGTAGTTGATTTATCATTTGTTTCTAAAGATTATACCAAATCCAGGCCGGGATTTTAAATTGATTGATGATGATTCGGATATTTAAGAATTAATAATGAATTTTTCTTTTTTATTTAAAGGATATTTTGGTAATTTATAGAAATAAATTATTGGTATTATTTTTAAAGGAGGATGGCCATGTTTTCAACATTTCTTAATAAGGAGGACTTTCATTTCCTTGATTTATCCGTTTTCATCAACTGCAATCCCGAAAGAATCCTGTTTTATTTTTATAATTCCTTTATTCGCATCAATTTGGAAACGTATCATCAAATGAAGGAGTGGGTACAAATTGAAGATTCGCCCAAATCCTGTCTGAATCAATGGCTGGAATTACTGGAAACAGGAGTCGGCAGTCGGGATGACCTGATCATTCTGCAGGAAAATGAATATTTGAATGAAATTGGTCCTTATTATTATGGCCCCACCAATACCCGTATTTATTTTTACAAGCTGAGTGCCATGAACAATGAGCCTCTGACTTCAGTTGATTTTGCCGTTCTCTTTAATCTTAATAAATCACCGGCCATTGATAAAAAGCTGCAGAAGTATTATAAAACCAGGAAAACAATGAAAAAAATCACCCGCAACCGTGATGATCTTCTGATTGATCTGGACATGTGCCTGGACGCACTGAAACAAATGGAAAAGATCAACCGGCACTGCAATTATCTGAACATGCTTTTGAATCAGCGTAATGAACTGCTGCTGCAGGAAGATCTTTTACCGACAGAACCGGACGCTACGATCGTCAAACCGGAAAAACCGGAAGAACCTCAGTTGACCTTCAGCAGTCTGCTGGCTATCAATCATTCCAAAAAACGTCAGCTGGAATATGTTAAAGCCTGCGGTGAATACAACCGCCGGATGAAAATATATTTGATTCGTTACCGGGAGCATGAAAAGGCTTGTGAGCGTTATAAAATTGCTTTACAAGACTGGGAAGAAAACCATTTGCAGCTGGTGGAGAAATGTGTTGAGCAAACCGAAGAAGCTGCAGCCAAGATAAAAACTGCCCAGGGGTTGCTGGATATGTATCAGTTCATCTTGGACAAGAGCTATATTCATAAAAATTACCACCAAATCAGTTCCATAAGTACCTGCAAGCATTATCTTGAAACAGGTCGGGCCAATGATCTGCAGGATTGCATGAATCTTTACGAAGAGGAACGACATTGGCGGGAAATCAAGGCCAGTCAGGAAAGAATCGAAAATACCATCTATTTCCTGCAGGCTGAAATTGATTCTCCAGCTTTTCCTGATGCCTCCAGTTTGATTGCCAGCACAATGGAATCTAAATAAAAAAGATTCTCACCATCGGTCTGCAGCGTTGCCCTGGCTGCAGACAATGATGGTGAGTTTTTATGTCTGTTTCATTTTAGGTTGTTTGTATTTCATTTGACCGCAGGAAGATACGATATAAAAACATCCCCGCTGCAAATCCTCCTACATGCGCCCAAAAAGCAATCTGTCCCTGATTGAGGGTCTGAAATGTACCATAAAATAATTGCGATAATGCCCAAAATCCCAGGTAGATCCAGGCAGGAATGTTAAGCAAGAATATGGGGGGGATATAGGTAAATACTCTGGCATGCCTGAACATCAGGAAGTACGCTCCCATAATCCCGGCAACCGCACCTGATGCACCCACCACCGGCACTTGCGAAGCCGGATTAAATATGAAATGGGCGATTCCGGCGATGAGGCCGCACAGAAGATAAAAGAACAGAAAACGTCCGCGTCCCATTTTATCCTCGACATTATCACCAAAAAGCCATAACACCCACATGTTCCCTATCACATGCATCCAACTGCCATGTAAAAATGTGGAGCTCAGGAAAGGCAGATAACCTGCCCAGGAGCCGTTATAATTGGTGTAATTGGCCGGTACCATACCAAATGTATAAATGAGCGCATCCAGTGCTTGCGACCCCAGAGTCGTTTCATATGAAAAAATCAACAAGTTTATAATAATCAAACATACTGTGACCAGCGGAAAAGTATTGCTGGGTGTGCTGTCTCTTAATGGGATCATTTATCATTCTCCATTACAGTAAAATTTCATCATCAGTTTATATGGCAATTATTTACCACTATTTATAATATAGCAAAATCCATCGTGATATGATCATTTTAAATGATATTATCCACCTTATCCAAAGTGTCGGTTTTCGATTAGTATACCCGATCTGAACAAGCATGATTAGAAGATAAGCAATTTATCATTGGCCTGACGTTTCAACCCAATAAAAACGGAATTAAATAGTCTGCTGCCAAAAGCGTAAATAAAATCGTAAAGACAGCTTTCAATAACGTAGGGCTCATTCGAGTCGACACCCAGACCCCGGCCTGTGCCCCCAAAGCAGTTCCCAGGCCTAGCACGATTCCTGCCGGAAGGTTCACGTAACCCTGATATAGCTTTATTAATCCGCCGCTCAAAGAAATCGGCAACATAGCCAGCATCGTCGTTCCGACTGCGACCTGGGGTGATAATCCGCCGATAAGCATAAATCCCGGCGTAAAAATAAATCCTCCGCCTACACCCAGCATACCGGTGAGGCTGCCGGTAAAAAAGCCCAAGCCCAAAAACGCCGCAAACGATTCATTTTCACTTTTATTCATATCAACGATAGAATTATTATTTTTGCCGGAAACAGCCAGGTACGTATCCCTTCCCATCCTATAAGCCGTGAAAAGGAAGAAAATCCCCAGGGAAACCTCAAGAACGGTAAAGCTTGTGCTGAGATATTTGGAAAAAACGTAAGAACCCAACAGCACACCAATTAAACCGCCTAAAGCTGCGTAACCGGCACTCCTCAAACGCACATTGCCAGCCCGGTAATGTCCCTGGGCAGCGGATAAGGATGTAAAAATAACGGCAAACAACGTTGTACCTATGGCCTTGGTCAGATCAAACCCTGCCAGCAGCTGCAGTCCCGGCAGCATGATCACCCCGCCGCCCAATCCAACAATAGCCCCCAGACAACCGGCCAGTAATCCGATCAGCAAAATAATGAAAATAATAACGATCTGTCCTCCTTGATTCCAAACGGTCGACAAATGATAAACTACCCGGCAGTTTAATATATTCCTGCCGGGTATATAAGTCACAATATATTAAAACATTTAACCGATCGGTTCGAATCTTTCCTTGGGTGCTCCGCAAACCGGGCATTCGTCCGGCGGTTCCGGTCCCTCATGAATGTATCCGCAGACCTGACATTTCCATTTGGTAACTCTTTTTTTACCACTGCCATCTTTGCCTAAGCTACGGAATGCTTCGGCGGTGTTAACTTTGGGGGCAATAATGATCTCACCCATTAAAACGCCGTCCTGCATATAAGTTTTTTTGTAAAAATCTTCGACCGGATCCCAAACTTCCGTGACACGGCATTTTTCAGCCGGAAGATTGACATCTCCAATGGAAAAGATCTCATGATCAAAGGCAGCCAACATGGTGGAAATAATCGGTTCTTTGTATTCCACCCAGTCCCCGGCAGCATTTGCTCCGGCTACATTGCCCATATCGGTGGATATTGACCAGAGCCCGATCAGGCGGTCACCTACCTGAGCCACATCACCAGCAGCAAATACATCTGAAGCGCTGGTGCGCATCCCATTGTCGACCACGATACCACGGTCAACATTAATACCGGCCGCTTGAGCCAGTTCAACATTAGGCTTTACACCAGTGGACAGCAACACCAGATCAGCCGGAAGCCACTGGCCATTATTAAGCTTGACCCCGCTGGCCTGTCCGTCACCGCTGATCTCTTCGGTGCCAACTCCAAGGTACAATTTAACGCCCCGTTCAGTCATCAGCTTCTGCAAACGCAGAGAAGCATCTTCATCCAACTGCCGCGGCATAATACGGGTATTGTTTTCAATGATTGACACATCCACTCCCTGGGAGATCATTTCCCAGACTGCCTCCAGACCCAAAACACCTCCGCCGATAACAACCGCACTCTTGGCTGCCTGGATGGCTTTTTTTAACACCTGGGCGTCCTGATAGCTACGCAGAGCATATACTCCCTGTTGATCTGCGCCCGGTATGGGGGGGATATTACTGCGGGCACCAGTAGCAATGATCAGTTTGTTGTATGATAAATTGGTCCCGTCTTCAATCGTGACTGCTCTGGCCTTGGTATCGACCGCAGTTACTTTGCAGGAGGTTTTTACTTCCACCCGGTTTTCCTGGTACCAATCGTCACTGTAGACATAGAATTTCTTGTCCTGCAGGTCTTCACTCAAATAATCCGATAAAGCGGGCCGGTAATACGGTTTGACCGCTTCCTCGGAAAGAATGGTTATGGCAGCGGTATCGTTTCGCTTGCGAATCGCTCCTGCCGCTGACAGGGCTGCAATGCCACCGCCGACGATCAGGAAGGAATCATTGGTATCATTGCGGAATTCGTCTTCCATATGTTCTTCCACAAAGTTCTCTGCTCCTACCCCACAGGCCGGACATACTGACGGGGGCTCCGGTCCCTCAAAAACCTGGCCGCAAACCAGACAACGCCATTTCTTTTTAGCTTTGGGCTGTCTCTTTTCCAATATCGCCTTGCCAAAATCCATGCCGAAAGTAAACGCTTCCTCCAAATTGGCTTCGGATGGTTTAAAGTTTATTCTAAGTCCCGGCAGGACCTTCATGCGCAGCGAATTTAAACGTGCTTCTATATTGGGTACTGCTTCACCGCTCCAACCATAAGCACCGAAAGCCGCCGCTACAAGGTTGGAATGGACGATAGGAGAAAGATGGGTCAGCAGTTCCCAGATGGGAGGCAGCGTATCCCCATTAATGGTCGGAGAACCGATCAAAAGTCCTTCGGCGCCGGATAATGCTTCCAAAACTGCTGATACCGGATCATCCACCAAATTAAACTTTTTCACATTGAATTCAGCAATCATTTCCAGACCTTCAACAACGCTTTTGCTAATGGTTTCGGTATATCCATAAGCAGTCACATAAGCCATAACGATTTTCGGCCGCTCATCATCATCTGCTGCCGGCGGAGTCGCCCATTGCCGGTAAAGGTCATAGTAATAATCGAGATTCTGCCGCAGAATGGGACCATGACCAGGGCAAATAATCTCAATATCCAGGTCTTTGATTTTCTCCAACGCTTCCAAAATATACGGCTTAAAGGGTCCCATGATCATGTCAAAATAATATTTGTAGGCATCAGTGAAATCCTTTTCAATCACATCATTGAACATGCGCGGGTCGGAATAATGACATCCGAAAGAATCACAGGAAAACAAAATCTTATCTTCCTTTATAAAGGTGTACATGCTGTCCGGCCAGTGCAAAAACGGAGCACTGATAAACTGCAGCGTTTTGCCGCCCAGATCCAATTCATCACCATGATTCAATTCGCGGGAATTCAGCTTGCTGTTGGTGATCTCCTTTAAAAATTTGAGGGCGGTAGCACTGCCCATAACGGTCAAGCCGGGAATCTTGTCGGCAAGTTGTTTGACTGATCCGGAATGATCCGGTTCAGTATGATTCATAATTAGGTAATCAATGTCCTCCAGTTTTACAACTTGCTGAAGATTGGCAATGTACTCATCAAAATAACGATCCTTTACGGTTTCAATCAGGCAGGTCTTCTCAGCACCTTTAACAAGATAAGCATTGTAGGATGTTCCATATTCAGTTGTCATGACAATATCAAAAACTCGCAAATCCGGATTCTGAACTCCCACACTGTAGATATTTTCTTTAATTTCCAATGCGCTCATCTTTTCCTCCTCCTATACCAAATGTTTACATACCCCTATCATCCATATTAAGTGTTTTCCTTTGTCAGGACAAGCAAAAACAGCGTTGCCAAAACCATAATCAGACGATTCAATCCCTGTTTTTCAATCTTATATAATTATTAGCGGCGTAAAAATTTCGAATTGCCTTTATCCAGAATTGCATCAAAAAGTTCTCGTCCTGAATGATTAGCTACTACCAGCGCGCGTATGGAAAAGGAACGTAGCGCGTCCTCGACCGAGAGCGTCCCTTCAGCCGAATCCTTGCGACCGGTAAAAGGCAGATCGTCGGGTCCCCGGCGACATTGGGCGTTGAGGTTTATGCGGGATACCTGGGTAACCAAAATATCGATCAACGGGGCTGCCAGCGCAGGTGAACGGGTAAAGATGCTAGCTTGTTGACCGTAAGGACATTCCGCCATATAGGCAGAGATTTCATCCATCGAAGAAAAACTGCTGACGGGAATGATAGGTCCGAATTGTTCCACGTGATATAGATCCATTTCGTTGGTTATCGGGAATAATATGCTGGGATAAAACAGATTGCCCACATGTTCTCCGCCCCCGGGATTAATGATCCGGGCACCATTGGCCTGTGCCTGTTCAATCCATGTGGACAAATGGGTACATTTATTTTTCTCGGCCAAAGGAGTGATCATAACATCATTATCCCAGGGCATACCGTATTTGACCTGACTGATCGCATCGCTCAGGGCGGTTAAAAAACGATCCAATATGTCTTTGTGCACCCACAAATGTTTGAGCGCCGTACAGCGCTGTCCGTTATACTCAAGCGCTCCCTGCAAGCATTCCCGTACCGTCAGTTCCAGATCACAATCAGGAAAAATAAAGGCCGGATTTTTAGCTTCCAGGCCTAAAATCGTACGTAGTCGGTTAACATATGGATGCTGGCCGATGATTTTATGCGCCACCGCCGTAGATCCTATAAAACCTAATATATTGATTGAACCCCGCTGCATGATGGGATTGATAATGGAAGCACCATCTCCATTGATAACATTGACAACTCCCGGTGGAAAAGATTCGCACAGTGCATCAAGAAACAGATCCATGGTCCAGGCACCCCAGGCGGGCATTTTCATTACCACCGAATTGCCCATTACAAGTGCCGGGACAAGCATGGCAAAAGTTTCATTGAGGGGGTAATTAAAAGGTCCCATCAATAATGTTGGCCCCAGCGGACACCGTCTTATTTGCGCCTCGAAATCATTTAATTGCTGGACCGAGCAACTGCTCCGATCATCTTCCCGCAAACGGGCAATGGTATCTTCTGCATATTTTATCGTTCTACTGAATTCATCTCTGCATGCCTGATATGGTTTGGCAATTTCCCACATAGCCCGAAGAATGAATTCCTCTTCCAATGGCTGCATACGCTGAATCAGATTTTCAATACATTTGATTCGCTCTTCCACCGGCATTTGCGGCCATGCACCCAATCCAAAGTTATACGCTTTTTCTGCGGCTTGCATTGACTCCATAGCCATGGCCGGCTCCAACCAGGACGTAACCCCCAATTTATATGGCTGCACCCCATTAGCAGATTTATTTTGGATGGGAGATAATATTTCCTTAGGTACCGCCTCTTTTATTTTGCCATCGATCAAATACCTGGCTTTCTGCTTGAAGACCCCAGGATGAAAAGCGACTGGTATTTCTTCCAAGGCCGGGTATAGCCTGTTTGCATCTATAATTGACATGATCATTCTCCTTCAAACAGATTTTATTTAGTATGATGAAGTTTTGCATTATCGATTCTTCTCGTTATTTAACTGCGCCAAAAGCTATTTTTTTTATGATCATCCACCTGTGACTCTGGCTATATACGCATCATAGCATATTCCCTATGTTTTTAAGAATCGATCTCTCTTTAGCGTTCCCGATTAAAGTGTGTGTATCAAAAATATTTTTGCATTTTGATTCTGCAATTCCAACCCGCTGTGTCGTCAAAACATTTCCAGTTATTTACTTATTTTTTCCTTTTTATCTGATTGGTTTGAGTAATAATGGCATGGTAATTCATCATATATAAATATTAATAATACTAATATTTATAATGGCCTAATTGTCGTTTAATGTCGCTAAATTCTTGTTACGACTAAATTTGCTTTTCTCTGGATGATTAGCGTTTAAATGTCATTATATTTACTTTTAAGGGCAT
>CAZRMB010000030.1:12801-16612 GCA_964600925.1 uncultured Syntrophomonas sp. | reverse complement strand
GGTTCTCATATTATCGCCCGCTATTTAAAGCCTGTTACCATAAGAGTTGTTTCTTCTTTGTTGTTTATATTGCTGGGTCTGCTCCTGCTAACCGGTATTATAGGCGGTTTAAAATAACAACCAACACAAATCAGGAGAAAACATGAATGAGCATTAAACTGTTAACCAGTATAACCACCTTTTTGCTAATCATTTTATGTGAGTTAGGGGATAAAACCCAGGTTGCCGTGCTGCTTTTAACCAGTCGCAATCCCACCAAACGGTGGCTTATATTTTTTGCCGGTGCCCTGGCCTTAAGCCTTTGTGTATTAGTGGAAATTTCGGTTGGGGTCAAACTGGCTCAATATATATCCCCGAATCTGGTCAATAAATTTGCCGGAGGTATATTTATGTTGATGGGAACACTGGGTTTGTGGAAAGAAATCAACGTTCATTTCATCAAACAAAATGATGCTGTTTTTATTTGTGAAGAAGCGGAAAGTACCCGGTTAAAAGCATAAATATTTCTAAAAAAAACCTCTCCACCCATGCGGATGGAGAGGTTTCATTATAATGAATTATTTATTTTTCATCCCCGACAGGAATCCTCATGCCGTAGAATGTGCGCCATACGAAGATGAACGCGATTACAAGGAATACAGCGCCCACATAAGGTGCTATATTTCTAAATGCTTCAGAAATCGCAATTTCCATAGCCAGCAAACCGAACAGGGTGGTGAACTTGATGATCGGGTTCAGCGCTACGGAAGAAGTATCCTTGAAGGGATCACCTACAGTGTCGCCGACCACAGTGGCTTCATGCAGGGCAGTTCCCTTTTCCTTTAGATCAACTTCAACAACTTTCTTGGCATTGTCCCAACAACCGCCGGCATTGGCCATGAATACTGCCTGGAACAAACCAATTACAGCGATGGAAATCAGGTAAGCCACAAAGAAAGCTACCGGTTCATTGTTGCCGTTGCTGGGAGCTGACAAACATGCAAAGGCCAGTGCGAAGGAGAATATAGCAATAAAGATATTAAACATTCCCGCTTGTGCATACTGGGTACAAATCTGTACAACTTCCTTTGATTTTTCCGTATTGGCTTTTACGTTGGCACCTTCATCAAGGTTAATATTTTCCTTGATATACGCTACTGCACGGTAAGCGCCGGTCGTAACCGCCTGGGTCGAAGCTCCGGTAAACCAGAAGATTACACAGCCTCCACAGAGGAATCCAAGGATGGAGTACGGATTCAGCAACGTGAGTATGGTAGCCGGGTCGACGCCCAGTACGTTTTTAATAACCAGAATAAGAGAGAATATCATAGTGGTAGCACCAACCACAGCTGTTCCGATCAGAACCGGCTTGGCAGTAGCCTTGAAGGTATTGCCGGCGCCGTCATTGGCCTCAAGATAATATTTACCCATTTCAAAATCAGGTTTAAACCCAAAATCTTTTTCAATACCTTTTTCAATGTTGGGAACTTCTTCGATCATTGACAACTCATAGATTGATTGCGCATTGTCAGTAACCGGACCGTAACTGTCAACTGCAATGGTAACCGGTCCCATACCCAGCATGCCAAAAGCAACCAGGCCAAATGCAAAAATGGAAGAGTATGTCATGATCTCAGTCGGAATTGGCAAACTGATAAAGTAGGCACCGAACATAATGGCAACAAAGACCATGCCGATCCAGAATGCGCTGAAATTACCAGCCACCAGACCAGAAAGAATGTTCAGGGAAGGTCCGCCTTCACGGGAGGCTTTCACAACTTCCGCAACATGCATGGATTTAGGGCTGGTAAATACTTTAACAAATTCAGGAATAAGCGCTGCTGCCAGTGTACCTAAACTGATAATAGATGCCAGTGTGATCCAGAACGGTGTCAACGCTGTTCCCACACCTGAACCGGGACCAACCAGATAATAAGTAATGCTAAAGGTTGCAGCAATGGAGATCACGGATGTAATCCAGCAAAGGCTGGTGAGTGGGGCTTCGAAGTCAAAGTCATCTGCTTTGCCGTATTTTGCATTACTGTAAATGCGGTTGATATAGAAAGAAAACACTGAGGTGATAACCATTAATACACGAATGGTAAATATCCAGGCCAGAAGAGTAGTCTGCAATGCAGGTGCTACGGCCAATACGATAAAGGTAACCATAGCCACACCGGTTACTCCATAGGTTTCAAAACCATCTGCAGTCGGTCCTACACTGTCACCAGCGTTGTCTCCGGTACAGTCAGCAATAACACCAGGATTACGGGGATCGTCTTCCTTGATACCAAAAACGATTTTCATCAGGTCAGCGCCGATGTCGGCAATCTTGGTGAAAATACCGCCGGCAATACGCAGGGCACTCGCGCCCAGAGATTCACCAATGGCAAATCCTATAAAACTGGCTCCTGCCAGTTCGCGCGGCACAAAGAGCAGGATGATCAGCATCATGATCAGCTCAACGCAAACCAAAAGCACACCGATGCTCATGCCTGCATCCAATGCAATATTCAAAAGCTTGAGCGGTTTTCTTTCCAGAGCGGTAAAAGCAACGCGGCTGTTGGCCAGCGTGTTCATACGAATACCGTACCAGGCAACAGAATAAGATCCTAAAATACCTATTACGGTCCACATCAGAATGAATAATACATTACCGATCGGCATCTTATCCAAAACGCCAAAATAAAACGCAATACACACGCCAATAAAAACAAACAATATCGCCAGAAATTTACCCTGTTGAATCAAATATGTTTTACAGGTTTCGTAAATGGTACTTGCAACATCCAACATTGACTGATGAGCATGAATTTTTTTAACCTGTTGGAACTGATAGAACCCAAAGAACATACCTAAAATACAAACCACAATTCCAGCAACCAAAATATTATTTTGTGACTGGCTTAATTGCGGAATGATCAGATCAGCCTCACTGGCCATAGCCAATGCAGGTGTTAACAGAAGAATAGCCAGACTGCTCAGAACAGTCTCCCACATCTTATTCACCGTTTTTAACATTTGTTTGATCACTTCTCTCCTAATAATATGACTGCTAAATGTACTACAGCATAAATTTCCAGGTCTACTACTACATAAATGCTAACCGACCGGAAGCATGGGACGGAGGTATTGCCAAAAGTCTTTAAAAACCGGCTGAATAAAACCTGCCGTTATAATACGGCCAGCGCCAGAGTCAAGACAAAAAACAGTGCAGCCAAATAAGCAGTTATTTTAGCAAACAACTCGTCTACGCCTTTCTTTTTACCAAAAATAGCCTCGCTGCCACCTGCAATACTCCCTGACAGACCTGCGCTCTTGCCAGATTGCAACAGGACTGTTCCAATCAATCCTAATGCGCATAAAGTCTGAAGTACAAGGACAATAATTTTCAGCACTATTCAACCTCCTTTCCCGTATCCTTCCCGAATGCTGCAGTACATTTTACCACAAACACTAAATTTATTACAAGGTTCATCATCTAATTATTAAGGTTATAAAATACTTTGCGCCCGCTGAACCGTGCAAATACATCCAATTCCTCTTCAATCCGCAGGAGTTGATTATATTTGGCAGCCCGATCGGTGCGTGCCGGTGCCCCGGTCTTGATCTGGCCTGCATTGACCGCCACTGCAACATCAGCCATGGTGGAATCTTCCGTCTCCCCGGAACGGTGTGAAATAACCGTTGTATAGCCTTTTCTTCTGGCCATTTCGATCGTATCCAGCGTTTCGGTAAGTGTCCCGATTTGGTTCAATTTAATAAGGATACTGTTGCAAACTCCCTTTTCAAATCCCATGGCCAGTCTTTCCGTATTGGTTACAAAAAGATC
>CAZRMB010000030.1:0-12701 GCA_964600925.1 uncultured Syntrophomonas sp. | reverse complement strand
CCTCCTTCATCACCTACGGAAGTAGCTAATCCTTTGCTGCTCAGCACCTTCTTTAAACTATGGTAAACTTCAACCCCCATGCGCAAAGCTTCCGCAAAGGTGGGAGCGCCGCAGGGAACCACCATAAATTCCTGAATATCAACGTTATTATCTGCATGTTTGCCACCGTTAAGGATGTTCATCATGGGTACCGGGATCTCTTTGGCATTGGTACCCCCGATATATTGATATAACGGCAGACCCAAATATTCTGCAGCAGCGCGTGCTGTTGCCAGGGAAACCCCCAAGATGGCATTAGCACCCAGTTTGCTTTTGTTGGGCGTACCGTCCAGCTCGATCATCAAGCTGTCAATATCGATTTGATGGGTTACATCCATCCCAATCAGCTCAGGTGCGATGATCTCGTTAACATTTTCCACCGCTTTCAGTACACCTTTGCCTCCATAGCGTTTGGGGTCACCGTCCCGCAGTTCCACCGCTTCATGTGCGCCGGTGGAAGCACCTGAAGGAACGATCGCCCTGCCCATGGTTCCGTCTTCAAGAATCACTTCTACTTCAATGGTGGGATTGGCGCGGGAATCCAAAACCTCACGGGCATAAACATCGACGATAATACTCATTTTTATCTCCCTTCCATAATCATTGTCTTTCAAAACAGTTGCTTTATTCCATGCACAGCAGCGAACTGCCGGTCATTTCATCCGGTACCGGCAAACCCAGCAACCCCAGCATAGTCGGAGCTACATCACGTAATGAACCCTCTCTCAGCTTTTTGTCTCTTTGCTGGTCATCTACCAGAATAAATGGTACTTTGTTGTGAGTATGCGCTGTCAGTGGGCAGCCATTGACCAGATCAATCATCATTTCACAATTGCCGTGGTCAGCTGTAATAATAATCCTGCCGTTTTTCTCCCGGACCTTGTTAACCACCTGCAGCAGACATTTGTCAATGGTCTGGACAGCTTGTACAGCCGCTTCCAGAATACCAGTATGACCTACCATATCCGGATTGGCATAGTTCATGATCACCACATCATAAAAATCGCGGTCGATCTCCTGCAATACGCGCCGGGTAACTTCATTGGCACTCATCTCAGGTTGCAAATTGTAAGTAGTTACTTTAGGCGAAGGGATCAGAATCCTGTCCTCACCAGGATTGGCTTTTTCAACGCCACCATTAAAAAAGAAGGTTACATGGGCATATTTTTCCGTCTCGGCAATACGCAACTGAGTTAAACCTGCCGCGGAAAGAATTTCCCCCAGGGTATTGTCAAGATTTTGCGGAGGGAAAGCGACTGGTGCATCCAGGTTGGCATCATACTGGGTCATGCAGACGTAATGTATGGCCGGTACGATCTTTCGATCAAACTTGTCCATGGCCTTGTCCAGCAGGCTGTGGCTGATCTGGCGGGCCCGGTCAGCCCGGAAATTAAAAAATATCACGCTGTCACCGTCACTAATTTTGCCGATCGGCTGACCTTGATCATCAACCATGACAACCGGTTCCATAAATTCGTCGCTGATGCGAGCTTCGTAGCTGCGTTGGATGGCTGCCTGGGCTGTTGCTGCCTGCGGTCCTTCTCCCAATACGATTGACTGGTATGCTTTTTCGATCCGATCCCAGCGGTTATCGCGATCCATTCCGTAAAAGCGTCCACCCACACTGGCAATCCTGCCGATTCCCAATTTGCGCATAAAATTTTCCAGCTGGTTGATAAATTCCATCGCACTTTGAGGCGCCACATCCCGGCCATCTAAAAATGCGTGGATAAATACTGAATGTATATTCTGTTCTTTACACAATTCCAGCAGCGCATAGAGATGGGTCAATTCGCTGTGTACTCCACCATCAGATACCAGGCCCATCAAATGCACTGTACCGCTATTTCGGCGTGCATAATCCATCGCCTTGAGAAACTCAGGATTGGTAAAAAATGACCGGTCCTCGATGGCCTGCGTTATCCGGGTGATCTCCTGAAAAACAATTCGGCCGGCTCCCATATTCAGATGCCCCACCTCGGAATTGCCCATCTGACCACGCGGCAAACCTACGGCATTGCCTGAACATTCCAAAAGGGTGTGAGGATAAGCCGCTTGCAATTCATAAAAATTTTGCGGCTGGGCCAGGCTGATGGCGTTATCCTCCCGGGCCTCCCGTTCGCCCCATCCATCCAGAATCATTAAAACAACCGGTGCTTTAGACATTTATTACTGACCTCACGATTTCTGAAAATTCCCCGGGATCAAGGCTGGCACCGCCAACCAAAGCCCCGTCAATATCTGCTTTTATGATAAAATCATGCATATTGGCGGCTTTCACACTACCCCCGTATAGGATCGGTGTCGCCGCTGCCAATTCATGATTATATAGCTGAGATAACTGTTCGCGAATAAAAGCAATCATATCCTGCGCATCTTCCGTACTGGCATTAATACCGGTGCCAATTGCCCAGACCGGTTCATAAGCAACAATCAGGTTTTCTGGGGTAAGATGAACTTCAAATAACCCCTTTTCAATCTGATCTTTCACCACCTGAAGGGCTGAATCATTCTGACGTTCCTGCAAGGTCTCTCCTACACACAAAATAGGTATCAACGATCCTGCCAAAGATGATTTGATTTTTCGATTAATATTGTAGTCGGATTCATCGAGAATATGACGGCGCTCTGAATGTCCGACAATCACATAACTACAGCCGCAATCTGTCAGCATGGGTGCCGATATTTCTCCGGTAAATGCTCCACTGGTTTCCCAAAAGATATCCTGTGCCCCGGTTTTAACACCGCTCCCCTGTAAAGCATCATGCAATGTTGGCAAGCAGGTAAATGGCGGGCAGATAATTACTTCTGTATCAGTTGCATCTATATTGCCCAATAAAGGAAGAAAATTATGAATATAATCCTCTGCTTCGCCTCTGTTTTTATTCATTTTCCAGTTTGCTGCGACGACTTTTTTTCTCAAGATCACAACCTCCTCAGATCACCATTCACAGGACTGAACGCCTGGCAGCTTTTTGCCCTCGAGGAATTCAAGCGTAGCGCCGCCACCTGTTGATATATGAGTAAACTCCTTGTCCAGGCCCAGCTTGTGTACGGCCGCGGCAGAGTCCCCGCCTCCAATTACGGTTACGGCACGGGATGAGGCCATCGCTCTTGCAATCGCATCTGTTCCCATTGAAAACTGCTCAAATTCATAGGCTCCAACCGGTCCATTCCATATAATGGTATGGGCACGGTCAATCTCCCGGGAAAAAGCTGCAATGGTTTGGGGGCCAATATCCAGAATCATCATATCTTCGGGTACTGCTTTTATATCACAGACTGAAGCAGCGGCTTCTTCTGATAATTCATCTGCCAGTACCGCATCAAGCGGCAATATTATTTTTTTGTTTTGCTTTTCTGCAGATATCAGCAGTTTTTTGGCCTCATCCAACAGCTTGTCTTCACATATGGACTTGCCTATACAGATACCCTGGGCTTTTAAGAAAGTGTTGGCCATCCCTCCGCCGATCAAGAGTATATCCATCTTATCCAGGAGATTGCTGATAAGTCCCAATTTATCTTTTATCTTGGCCCCGCCCAGGACTGCCAAACGCGGGCTTTCAGGATGTTCCATTACCTGGCGCAGCATTTTGACCTCATTTTCCAGCAGAAATCCGGCATAAGCCGGCAAAAAATCAGCCACTCCGGCAGTGGAGGAATGAGCCCGATGGGCGGTGCCAAAAGCATCATTGACAAAGACATCTCCCAGCGCAGCCAGTTGTTTTGAGAAATCCACGTCATTTTCTTCTTCAGCGCTATGGAAGCGAACATTTTCCAAAAGCATTATTTCTCCACTTTTAAGCTGCTCAATAGCAGCCGTAACCTGCGGCCCGATACAGTCGTCAGCCATTTTAACTTCCTTTTGCAACAGCTCAGACAAATGTACCGCCACCGGTTTAAGGCTGTATTTTTCACTTCTCTGCCCGTCAGGTCTGCCCAGATGGCTCATTAATATCAGGCGGGCTCCCTGTTCGGAGATATACTGAATGGTGGGAATCGCTGCCGTTATGCGTGCATCATCGGTAATATTTCCTTCTTTATCCATAGGCACATTAAAATCAACTCTCATCAGCACTCGCTGGTCTTTCAATCCGATTTCTCTGATACTTCTCAAACTAGATACACCCCCGCGACAAAATGTTTGTTTTAGGTTTTATTTGTTTATTCCCCGATCGGCAATATAGGCTACCAGATCGGTTACCCGCAGTGAATAGGCCCATTCATTATCATACCAGGCAACGACCTTGATCAAATTGTCGCCCATGCTCATTGTCAGCGGTCCATCCACAACAGCGGAACATGCTTCTCCATTATAATCTCTGGAAACGAGCGGCTCTTCCGTATATCTCAGAATCCCTTTCAAATATGTTTTTTCAGCATTCTGGAAAGCTTTGTTGATGTCGGCAACAGAAGCTGCTTTTTCCAACTCCACAGTAAGATCGACCAACGAAACGTTGGGGGTGGGAACTCTGATGGCCAGGCCGTCCAGTTTGCCTTTCAATTCCGGGATTACCTCACCTAAAGCACTGGCTGCACCGGTGGTAGTTGGTATCATTGACAGGGCTGCAGCACGTGCCCGACGCATGTCGTCATGCTCCAGGTCAAGTACCCGCTGATCATTGGTATAAGAATGGATGGTAGTCATCATCCCGCGGACAATACCAAAATCCTTCACCAACACTTTGGCTACCGGTGCCAGACAATTGGTCGTACAGGATGCGTTGGACAGAATGTTATGTTTTTGCGGATCATATATTTCATTGTTTACACCCATTACCACCGTCAAATCAACACTTTTTCCCGGTGAGCTGATGATCACTTTGGAAGCCCCGGCTTGCAGGTGCATTGATGCCTTGTCTTTACTGCGGAATTTCCCGGTAGACTCGATGACCACATCGACCCCCATATCCTTCCAGGGAAGTTTAAGCGGATCACGTTCAGACAGATAAGTAAATTTTTTATTTCCAGCCGTAATCGTATTTCCGTCCAAACTTACTTCGTGGGCAAACTTCCCATGAATGGAATCATACTTGAATAGCAGGGCTCCACCCTCAGGATCACCCAAGTCGTTAACCGCCACCAGATCGATATCGTCTCTTTGTACGGCAGCCCTGGCAACCAGTCTTCCGATTCGCCCAAAACCATTAATAGCTACTTTAACTGACATTACAAATCATTCCTTCCATATATTATTTTCTGCGCTGCGCCTTCATCAGTAATTAGAACATGATCAAACCGTGATTTTAGGACAGCTTCTATGGCCTCGGCCTTGTTACTGCCTCCAGCCACCGCAATAATCGTATCAATTTGATGAATATCATCAAGTTCCAGGCCGATCCCTGGAATCTCAAATATTATTTTACCCATTTGGTTGAAATAATATCTTAATGCTTCTCCACGAGCCCCTTTTTTCTGTAGAAATGTCTTATCTTCTTCCGACAACTCCCGGCGCTCGGCCATCTCTTCAGCAGGTCCAATGCCATGCAGCAAAATCCGGGCAGATTTTATTATGTCCAGCACTTCTTTTACGTGAATATCCTTTTTTAAGGCCTCAGCGGTACTTTGCTCCAGATTATCCGGGATATGCAGCAAACGATACTGGGCCCCTATTTTCTGCGCGATTTTAGCGGCAATATTTCCTGCCTGGGTTTCAACGTTTTCACCCAATCCTCCCCGGGCTGGAACCAGACATATTTCTTCCGTCTGTTCTACTCCAGTGCGCATGGCTCTGGCCATTCCTGCCAGTGTACTCCCGCCGGTGACCGCAACAATGCAACCCGGAGATAGGGATGCATATAAGAATTCTGCCGCCGCTCTGCCCAAATCTTCCTGCGCATATGGATCCCGATTGGAATCACCCGGTACGATGATTACTTCCCGTAGACCAAACCGGCCTTTTAATTTCTCAGCCAGGATCTTGATATGCAACAATCCCGGTACCAGTGTTTCAATATCACGCAGCATTTCATAGCCGAAATCAGTCAGATAAATTCCTGCCGCAGTGCTCCTTATAGCTCCTTTGCTTTTCAACAGATCCAGTTCCGATCTCACCATTCGTTCAGTCGAACCCATGTTTTTGGTAAGCTGGCGTCTTCCGACCGGCTGATTGTAAAGCACATGCCTTAAAATCTGATATCTGGATACCATTATTTCCACTGCCTCAGGAGCGAAACGTTCCATAATTGCAAAAAAATTATCCATTGCCAACCTCAACTAATAATGATTTGGATCAGATTTGCATTACAGGGACATATTTGTCCCGGCGAGGGTATAAACCTTGGTTAATATTGGTTGCGGAAATATTATAGCACATTAAGAGATTAATGTGCTATATTTACGAGTAATTTATATAAATATCTTTCTAATTTAATATCTTTTACGGGCTACAGTTGACTGAATTCCTAATTCCTGGCGATATTTGGCCACTGTACGTCTGGAGATGACCGCTCCCTGCTGCTTGATTATTTCCACCAATTGCTGGTCGCTAAAGGGATTATACACATCTTCCTGTTCAATTAATTCTTTTATTTGTTTTTTTATGCTCTTGGATGATACTTTGTCACAATTCGCATAGGAATTGATTCCACTGCCAAAAAAGAATTTTAACTCAAACAGACCTTGGGGAGTCTGGATATATTTATTAGAGGTTGCCCTGCTGACAGTTGATTCATGTACACTGACCAGATCTGCCACTTGTTTTAGGTTAAGCGGTTTTATATATTTTATACCTTTATCAAGAAAATCCTTTTGAATATCAACGATACAACATGCTACTTTGTAAAGCGTAAGTCGCCGCTGTTCAATACTTTTTATCAGCCATACAGCCGAACCCATTTTTTCTTCCATGTATTTGCGTGCTTCCGGGGAAAAAGATTCAGGGCGACGCATCATTTTTTCGTACAACCGGTTGATCACCAAGTGCGGGTAGCCGCTGTCATTTACGATAACAACATATTCACCGTCTATCTTTTCCACAATTATATCTGCAATAATAAATTTGGTTTCATCTCCGTTGCTGTATTGAAGCCCTGGTTTGGGATCAAGACTGCGAATGAAATCACACGCTTCCTGCACCTGTTGCACGCTTACTCCGAGTTGTTGGGCAATTTTATTGATCCGTCCCTTACCCAGATCATTAAGATGTTCTTCAATTATAGCTATTGCAATCGGATCTTCTTTGCCGTAGTGCTCCAGTTGAATAAGCAGACACTCAGCTAAATCACGAGCACCGACTCCATGCGGATGGAAGGACTGAATAATTGTCAACATATGCTGCACCCGCTCCAGATCAGCTCCGGTAGACTGCACCAGTTCCTCCAGTCCCACCGTGAGATAACCATTGGCATCAATACTGCCAATAATATATTCCCCTATCTTCAGATCATTTCTATCACAGATGGTCATGTTAAGCTGAAACTGAAGATGATCATAAAGGCTTGGAGATTTGCTGATAAAGGAATCAAAAGATTTATCCTCGACATCGGCTACAGATAGTCCAATATCCCGATCATTGTAATACTCCAGCCATTCTTCCTCTGATTTTTTCTCTGTTTCAGTAGTATCGGGCAATTCGACTTCGTTATTCTCGTTATCTTCAGACTCATCTGTATCCTTTTCTTCCAGAATGGGGTTGTTTTCCAGTTCATTCTGTACGTACTCACCCAGCTCCAGAGTTGACATTTGCAACATGGCAATGGCCTGACGCAATTCCGGAGTCATCAATAATTTTTGCTGTTGTTCCAGATATATATCGTGACTGAGCTTCATGAGGTACCTCGCTTCTTTGCTGATTATCAGGCTGCTTTTAATAGCGACACCTTTTGACAATCTATCTTAAAGATATTCTGTATATGACACGAAAATCCTTCAATTCATGCTCCATATAAATTTTCTTCAGCAAATATTTCTAATTTCCTCATACGATATGCAACGCCCGACTTGGTTAATGGTGGATTCATGAGGGCGCCCAGCTCCTTTAATGTACTGTCAGGATGATCGATACGTAATAGCGCCAATTCCCTTAGTTGCACAGGGATCTTGGCGATCCCCAGTTTGGAGATCAGGGCCTCAATCAATTCCACCTGGCGAACTGACGCGTCGATCGTTTTGCCCAAATTGGCGGTCTCACAATTAACCTGACGATTTACCTGATTGCGCATTGATTTTAAAATACGTGCATTTTCAAACTCCAGCAGAGATTTGCTGGTCCCAATGAGGCGCAAAAAATCAACGATTTTCTCACTATCTTTAATATATACAATTAAATTATTTTTACGCTCGCCGATACCGGTTTCCAGATCCAGCTTGCCCGTCAGTTTTTTTACATCTCTGGCCATGCGGGTATCGTTAAAAACCATTTCCAGATGATAATTGGCTTCAGGTCGGTTTACAAAACCTTTGCATATAAACAATCCTCTTAAATAAGCACGTTTACAGCAGTTTTTGGCAGTTATTTTGGCATCCAGATATTTTACCGCATGGCCCTCCCGGTCGATCAAGCCTAATTCCTGCATTCGCTGCAAATCATCCCCCTGGAGCTTCACCTGGGATAAATAAAAACGTTTTTGTTTAAAACGTTTTCTTTGCACGACACTTGCCGATGCCTGCAAACCACAGACGTCTTTAAGCAGACGGTATGTTTTTCTTGCAGCAATTGCATTTTCCGATTCCAACTGTAAGGTGCAGGTTCCATCTTCGTTTACTACGGTCTCGCCGCGCATGGCTATCAATGCTGCCAATTCCGCCCGCTTGCAGCAGGATTTTTCAGGGATTATCCGGGCGGATTCATCTCTCACTTCATTGGAAAAACTCACAAGTGCCTCCATAGGTATTAAATATTATCAAATGTTACTTCCATTCCGTGAAGTCACATTTCTAATCTGCCAGATATTTATCAGACTTCTTATTTAAAACAATATTAATGATCGTTTGCGCCAGTTTTTGTGTATCATGCCAGGCCAAATCATCAGCTGCGACCAGATCTTCTGCCACTACTTTTATTCCCATGTTCAGGATCTGCTGGCTGGACGCATCAACCGGTACCGCTTGTTCCTGACGATAGCGATCGAGACGCATTTCATCGATTCTGCCGGTATTTAATATGGCAAAGTCAATGATCGGCTGCCGAACGTACTGCAATATTGTTTTTATATGATCCAAAGCTGTAAAATTATCAGTCTCACCCTGCTCGGTCATAATATTGCTTACATAGATTTTTACCGCTTTGGATTGCATCAATGCATCACTTACACCTTCCACCAACAGATTGGGAAGGATGCTGGTATAAAGGCTTCCCGGGCCTATAACGATGGCATCTGCCTCCATGATTGCCTCAATACTGGCTTGGATGGGAAGACATTTCTCCGGTACTAAAAACAATCGGGAAATTTTATGATGGTATTTACGAATCGCTGTTTCACCAAAGATCACCGCACCATCACTCATCTCAGCGCCCAGGTTAACTAATTCAAGTGTAGCGGGAATAACCTGACCCCTTACCGCCAGGACCTTGCTGACCTCTTTGATGGCACTTACAAAATCGCCGGTTATCTCAGTCATGGCTGCCATTAGCAAATTGCCCAGATTATGTCCGCTGATCCCTTCGCCCTGTTTGAAACGATGCTGAAAAACCTTGTCCATTAACGTTTCCGTTTCAGCCAGCGCAACGAGACAATTGCGTATATCTCCGGGTGGTAAAATGCCAAGCTCCGTTCTCAGCCGGCCCGAACTCCCCCCATCGTCACTCACGGTTACAATGGCAGTCAACTGATCAGTATATTGTTTTAGCCCTTTTAACATGACTGATAGTCCTGTTCCTCCGCCAACCACTACTATTTTCAGACCATTATTCGATCCCGTCATATGAACTGAACTCCTTTAGCTTAAGCTTTTTCTTTTGTATCTTGCTACATCTCTATGCCTGACCATTACTTTATAGCCTATTTTTCTCAACTGACCGGCGATATAATCGGCCAGTACCACGGACCGGTGCTGGCCTCCCGTGCAACCAATGGAAACCGCCAAATTGGTTTTTCCTTCAGCAATATAGTAAGGTATGAGAAATTTGAGTAGATTTAAGTATCGGCGGGTAAAAGATTTACTGACCGGCGATCTTAAAACATAATCAATTACCTCCTGGTCCTCTCCGGTCATAGTTCTCATAACCGGATCATAAAAAGGATTGGGAATAAATCTGACATCCATCATAATGTCACAATCCACAGGTATTCCAACTTTATAGCCGAAAGAAACAATATTAATGGTAAAATCACCATTTTTGTTTTCCGAGAAATAACTGATCAATTTTTCATTTAGTTCCCTGGGAGTCAGGCTGGAAGTATCAATGATTATGTTGGCTCTGCCCCGCAGTTCTTCAAGCATTCTTCTTTCCGTACGAATGGACTCCAACAAACCGCTTTGTGTCAACGGATGACGACGACGTGATTCTTTAAATCTGCTCACCAAAACTTCGTCCGATGCCTCCAGGAAAAGAATCTCATAACCGATCTTATGTTCCTCCATTTCGCCTAAAGAACGGGATAGATCATGGAAGAATTCCCCTCCCCGAACGTCAATAACCATGGCTACTTTTACGATTCTGGTCTCAGCTTGTATACTTAATTCGATAAACTTGATCAGCAGACTGGGCGGAAGATTGTCAACACAGTAATAGCCCAAATCTTCAAGGCAGTTTATAGTCTGTGTCTTGCCGGCGCCGGACATACCGGTAATGATGAGCAAATGTTGATCGATGTTGGCTGGTTGTATCATCATCTTTCCCTCCGTCCCAGTAATTCGCTACCCGGTTTGGTTCAATTCCCAACCGGTTGATAATGTTCTCCCCATAAGTCAGCTGGGCTACCGTGTCCGGAAAATGAGCGTCACTGTTGACAATAAAATCAGCACCCAGCTTGTTTACTATCATTATATCAGAAAGATCAGGATGTTCATGACCACAATTTATTTCAAAAAGAACCTCATTTTTTATGCATGCCCGGGCAGTTTCCTCCATATCAACAGCAAAAAACAACCCCGGATGTGACAGAATATCTATCTCCGGATGGCGATACAAAGCTTCGACGGTCGCCTTGGTATTGTTATTCTTTGCTTTTTCCTGCTGGCCTTTGCCAAGATGGCGCAGACTGTTCTGCACCCATATGGACAAACCGTCTTCAACCCCAGAAGGCTTTGTATAGGGATGCAATCCGGCAATCAGCAGATCCAGCTGCGCAATGATCTCTCTGGGTACATCCAGATCGCCCTGCAGGCTTTTGATGTTGGCTTCCGCTCCGATAAAGACTGTTACGGCCAGATCATGATCAGCATTTATCGCTTCAACTTCATCTTTTATTTTGAGATAGGTTGTTTCGTTTTTAACCCCTATAACTGCGACATGTGGTCCATGATCGGTTACGGCGACTTCTCTCATCCCCTTTTTTTGCGCCGCCGCAGCAATATCACGGACGGACTGACGTCCGTCACTATGGCGGGAATGTGTATGATAATCTCCATAAAATCTCATCTTTTCGCCTCCGTAAATCATTCAACCATAAATTATTCGTTGTTTTTAAAGCAAAAAACAACCGGGGATAAATATTATCTCCCCGGCTGATATTAGTTTAACCTTTTAATGTCCTGCTTATGTTTGATTTTACTTTGCATGCTGCTTCAGCAATAAATTAAATCGAACGCACCAGTTCCGCTTTTAAATAGTCGATAACTTTGACAGGAGTGGGATTGATCCCATATTCAAGGGCCAGATAAAAGCTGGCATAATCCCCGGTATAGATAAGCGAATACAGTTTGGCCAGCCAGGAGCTTCCGCGGGTCTTGATTTCAATCACTCCGGCAACCTTCTCCCGGATTATCTCACCAGTAATGCGAATGCGTTTCTTGACTTGTTCATGATCATCCGCATCACACAATATAATAACCAGCAGTTTGGCCAATAATTCAGCCGGTGCTTCAAAACCCACCAGTTCATTATGGTCAAGTTCGGGAAAAGCATTGTAGTAGGCCGGAGCCTTGGCATTCTCATTTATCTGCGCTTTCCAGCGTATGGCGGCAATATCGGAATGAGCTGAACTGCCCCAAATGACCGGGATGCAGTCCTTCATTTTCCAGGCCAGCTGTCGGGCAAAGTTATTATCTTCGGCAACCGCTGGGTTTATTTCCTCCCGTAATTCTTTCAGCACCTGCCATGTTTCCCGCAGATCAAGTCTTGCTCCTTTTAGCAAATCCATTTCTTCCAGAATCAAAGCCAGCGGGCAGAAGAGATATCCGCTGGCTGCCCGGGGTGACATCCCCCCCGGCACTTCAACCACCAAGCAACCATCATTCCTGGCCAGCTCAGACAGCTTGCCTCCGCTGCTGACTGCAATAATATCTGCGCCGCGTTGCCGTGCCTGTTGGTAGGCACTGAGCGTTTCTTCGGTATTGCCCGAGTAGCTAACTGCCAGAACCAGTGTAAACTCGTTTACAAAAAACGGCAGCACATAGTCACGATTGACAAGCACCGGCACTTGGCATCGGTCCAACGCATAACTGCGCAGTATATCTCCGCCGATGGCAGAACCCCCCAGCCCACTGACCACAATGTTGCGGTAATCTTTCTTATATCTGTCAGGCAGCACTATACGCAAATTCAGCATTTCGCTGAA
>CAZRMB010000029.1:0-16761 GCA_964600925.1 uncultured Syntrophomonas sp. | reverse complement strand
AGCAGGTGCGCGAGGTGGTGCGTCAGGTGATCCCGCAGGCCGGTGAGTATCGCGCGGTTCTCCAGGCTGGCGATCTGGCGAGCGGGCTCTACTTTTACCGGCTCGATTTCAGCGGCAGTGCCGGCATGCGCGAGACACTGACGCGCAAGCTGGTGTTGGTGAAATAAAAGGAGAGAATGGGTAGATAATTGCTAGACCACCCGCATCGAACGACTGGATAACAAACTGAATGAATTTGAAAACGGGAATGAGGTTTGATCATCTACGCAGCGCAACCAGACTTTCATCCAGACTATGCCGCACAAAATCCAGGCGCGATGAGGATGCGAGCAGCGCCTCGGGCTGCAGTGATTTGATCAGAAAAGGAAACAAGCCGGGGCTATTGATCAAATCCCCAAGCGATGCAGTATGGTTAGGGCGGGAATAGAGCGAGGCTTCTATCAACCAGGCAATCGTTCCAGAATCGTCTACGGCTAGACCAGTTCCTGGAAGATACATACCCTTTTCATTGCTCCCCTGCACCACCTGCCAGTCCACATACGAGCGCAGAACATATCGAGTCCGACGGGATACGGTTTCTCTTTCGCCGTATTGTTCACGAATTCGCCGCTGCACCTGGATAGAGGTGAGGGAATCCTGCAGCCGTAAGAGTCTTCCCACTTGCAAGGCCACATTCAGCCAGAAGGGATAAACAGCTGCAACCATTCCCCAATGAATGGCTAGATGATCTTGCTGCGGCAAATGGTCGAGCAGTTTCAATCCATCATTGCGAAGCGGTAGCTGATTTTGTGGTGTAGTAACCCAAGTTTTCAGCAGAATGGTGATAGTCTTGTCGATGGATCCACGTACACTTTTTTCTGAATGAAAGGACCCAGCTAAATCATCCTGCAGAATTCCTTTTATTTCCTTCGCGTCGTTGCCGGCAAGCACCAAACGTGATACCTTTTCAAGCCAATCAAGACGTACAAGCCGATCGATGCCTATCTGTGCTGCTCTATCTTTCATTCACCTTTTCTCTCAATCCGAACAAGAGGAATGATTACTTCTTCCATTGAAACGCCACCATGACTGACAATTCGTTGCTGCTCTTTAACAAACGCCTGGCGATGTGGAGCTACAAGGACACTATACTCCTCCGGCAGACCAATCGAGCCCCATAATAGTGCGGACGGAAACCGCTCCTTCACCTTGCTGCGCAGGGTTGTGTCCGGATAAATACGAACACGTTCTCCGCGCAGGTCTGCCATAGCACCTTCCGCAGGACAACCACAACCCGTTGCCTCGATATTGCCGTGGTCGGATGTCAGGTAAATGTGGAATCCGTGATGCAGGAGGAGATCGAGCAACGCGCAAAAGTACGGCTGCCTGGCCCACTGGCCAACCTGGTTATGCATTCCTGCCATTCCCAGCTCCATGCCGTGCATAATTTTGTCGACTTTGTCGACCACAAGTCCGGCGACTTTGATCTGGGGATGCGAGAGCGATTCTGCCACAGAATCCAGACTGCCATCGCCTAATCCCTTAAAATATGCCACCTGTCTGTTTGTATAGCCCTGGTCGGCCCAGAATTGCTGCCAGAATACCGGCTCTTTATCTGTAGTCTGGATGCTGTTCGGGAAAAAGATGGGAGCCTTGCCGGCAAAGGCTGCCTGGCGCGAAACAGAAGTTAGGGTAGGAATCCATGCAAAGATAGCCTGATCACGGAGATGAAAGCCGGGCTTAACTGACGCCAACGCACTGCGGATTACTAACCACTGGTCCATGGCCAGCCCATCCATTACAATTAAAGCGATTTTCTCCTGGCGGTGGTCGCCAACCTGACGGGCAAGAAAGCGCGGCAGGTGATGCAGCATCACCGGCGGCACTGGTGGCAAGTTGATCAGGCCTGCATATCGCTTTGATAGCCAGCCACTAAATGCAATGTCCACTCGTGATTGCAATTCCCTGGCATGCGACAGCTCTTTCGATTCGGCATCGGCGTGCTCATGCAAAAGTACGATCAGCTCTGCCCAGCCGCGGGCAAAACGAAACCACTCTGTGTGCTTGACATCTTCGGCCGGAAGAGACGTTCGCAGGCTCTCTATTAGCTTGCTCAAGCGACGGGCTCTGTCCTCATTGGTTGCTGTACGGATGCCGATGCCAACCCAGGTTTTAGACAGGATATGTGCATGATCGTGATGGACAGACTGCAAAAATCCCTCGGCAAAGAGATTGTCTATATATACGCGAATGTCGTGATGGTCGAATGGTAACTCGCTTGGCCCCTCAATAGTAAGGCCGTAGGATTTCCTCTCATCATGAACAGCGGTTGTGGCCTTGCCGGCCTCGCGATCAAGAAAGATCGGCCAACGCTCCTGCAGGAAAGCAAAGAAAGCCTCGCGGTCCTTCACCAATTTCTCCAGCGGCCATTCGTCGAACGCGGTATTCTTCTGCAATAGACCGATGAATCGCGCATCGAGCGCCGCAGGGATGCGCTGGCCGCGATAGTGGCGGCGCAAAAGCACACGCAGAAGGTCTGCCGGCTGTTTGATCAACTCGGGTGCTATTTCAAATACGTGTCTAAGGACGAATTCTTTGGTGGCATTGTCTCCCAGCTGGCCGGGTGCATGTCTCTTTTGTGCCTCGTACAAGGCATCGAGATCACCGCGATCCAAGGCCGTTACCACAGGGTAGCTGAGGTTGGGAAAGATGTCGCCGAGACTGAAAGCAAGTCTGCGACCGGCCTGAAGGAGATCAAAGGGCAAACTGTCAAGATCGCTTGCTTGTGATCGCAGTACAACAACAAGATCCGTATGCTCTCCGCGATCCCATCGGGCGCGGAATTTGCTTTCATAGGCATAACAAAAAGCAATGTGATCTTCAAACGGGATCAGCTCGAATCCGCGTTCGCGGATGCCTTCGAGTATGCCTTCTTCAAGGAGGAGCCCATCCGGATCAGCCACCAGCGTCAGTCGGGCAACTTTTGGGGTGAACTCTATTAGTATCTGATCGCGCCAACTATTCATAAAATAACCCTGAATAGACGCGAATGGACACTAATAGTAAACAAAAAGATTGATGCATTCACCATTTACATATCCATAAAATTCTCAAGCGTATTGATTTAGACGATTCACCGATTACTCAGACCTCTAGACCATGCAAAATATTTCGCCTTCATTCGTGGTTATCCGCAATACGGATTATGATTAACGGAATCATTTCGGGATATACCTGGGCCCTTTGCTCCAGTTGCTCCCGGAAGGATCGCTCTTCTTCGGCCAGGAATTTCAGACGATAGTTGCGAACGTGGGGCAGACCAATCCGCTCTGTGGTCCTGCGACGGGCAGCAAAAGCATGGTCGGCTTTTTCACGTTCACGAGCAAGGCGGTACCGATGCTCCTGAACCAGCATCTCATAGAATGGTTTACCGTGTTCCTCTGCAGCGATCTGTAGCCTTTCAAAGGCCGTTTGCGAAACCGATGCATCCAGAACAGAGTGTACCTGCTTGTCTGTCAAGAGGTGATCCCACACGTACCTCGCTGTCGGCATATAGACCTGGCCGTTGTCAGCCAGGAAGAGAGGCATGATTCGTCGACGGTTCATTTCCATTGCAGCGATAGCAATTTGCCATAAAGAAAAATAGCCTCGAACTTTAGAGACACCGGGGATCGATATCACCGGCACCGGCTGGCCTGGCACAAAACGGGGAAGCCTTGTGACGAGACGGCTAACTCGACTATCCTCCAGGGTAAGATGGTGCGCGGACGGATCTCTCCCGGCTTCTCTGGCGGTAAAAACCACATTCTCGTACATCTCGCCATCAGGCCAGGCAAGGTTCCAGCCCTGGTTTTTTATCCCAGTCTGCACCGTGCCAGTCCCAGATATCTGTTCAGCCTGACCTCCGTGCGCCTTCAGGTAGCTCACAGTCAGACGCTCGAGCCAATGGGGCAAGGGATGGGTCAGCAGCCGTTGCGCTGCTCCTGGTTCCAGATTCTCGGTTGCGCCGAGAACGGATGCCATAGTCCTTGCTTCACGAGCCTGTTCCTGCAGGCGGGTGACCACAGTCGCAACTGATTCCTCGACATTTTCTGGATGCAGGATCGCCTCGACATACATTTCGTCGAACATGTGACCCGCTTGTGCGGAGTCGAGGACGTCGCCGGTCTTGTCGATGCCAAACTCTTGAAAAATGACGGCCAGTTTTTGCTCCAGGACCTCCCGGACCCGATGCTCGACCGAGCCTTCGAACACGAAATTAATTGCGCGGACGATATGGGACTGGCCGATGCGGTCCACTCGACCGATCCTTTGTTCCAGACGCATTGGATTCCATGGGATATCATAGTTGATAACGACATGGCAGAATTGCAGGTTCAAGCCCTCGCCACCAGCATCGGTAGATATGAGAATACGAACATCCTTTGCGAATGCTTCCTGGACCCGTTTGCGCTCTTCCATATCCATGGAGCCGTTCAGGCTGACCACCGAGAATCCACGATCGCTCAGGAACTGACGCAGCATCTCCTGGGTAGGAACAAACTCGGTAAACACCAGCGCTTTGAGCTCCAGGTCCTGTTCCTCGGACTGGAGGCGGTAAAGCCAATCGAGAAGCGCCTCGGCTTTGGCATCCGGACCGGTCTGTTCGCAATGGGCCGCGGCATCCAAAAGAAGCTTGACCTCGGCGCGCTCGTTCTTGAGCGCCTTGAGGTGGATTTGAAGAAGCATGTCAATCTGCTCCTGGCTATCCAGGTCCGCCCATTCATCTGCGGAGGCAAGAGAGAACAGGGTCAGTTGCTCTTCGGGGGCGGCCAGCACCTCCAGCCTCTTTTCGAGCGTTGTGCGGATAGCACTGGTGCTGGAAACCACCAGGCGCTGCATCAGGATCATTAAAAAGCCAATGTAGCTGCGTTTCTCGCGCATGGCCTGGTTATAGCCTTCGCGCACGTATTCGGTCACTGCGTCGTACAAGAGTTGTTGGCGGCGATGCCGTTCCTGCCAGGAAACGGGAACAAGCTGGGTGCGCCGGGGCTTGAACAGAGGCTTGCCCTCGCTATCGATAGCATGGCGCTTTTCTGTGCGGATGACGTATGGTTGAACCCGCTCGCGGGTGACACTGCTGACATCCGGGAACTCTTGGCCATCAATCAGGGATACCAGCCGGTGAAAGGCCTCGGTTTTACCCTGGTGTGGAGTCGCCGACAACAGCAGAAGATAGGGCACCGCCTCAGCCAGGCCCTGGCCCAACCTGAAGCGGGCCACTTGGTCCGTGCTGCCGCCAAGCCGGTGCGCCTCGTCCACAATGACCAGATCCCAGCCAGCAGAAATCAAGTCCTCGAATCGTTCGCGGTTGTATTCACTTACCTGGCGGCTGCTCCAGCCGCGACGCTTATCCAGAGGCTTGACCGAATCCATGGGCACGACCACCTGCGAGAACATTTGCCAGGCATTTACAGGCTGCGCTTCCGAATCGTGGTTGCCGTTTTCAGGGCCGGAAGCCGACGCGATACGTTTCAAGGTCCTGATATCATCGGGCAGCACGAGCTGAAAGGTCTCGCTAAAATGAAATTTCATCTCGCTGACCCACTGGCTCACTAATCCCTTGGGGGCGATGACCAGTGTGCGCTTGACCAGCCCACGCAATTTTAGCTCGCGAAGAATGAGGCCGGCTTCGATGGTTTTGCCCAGACCGACCTCGTCGGCTAAAAGATAGCGCACCTGGTCGTTGCTGACAGCGCGGGACAGGGCGCGCAGTTGGTGCGGAAGAGGAATCACCGAGGACTCGATGGGCGCCAACAGTACGCCTGTTCGTCCATCCGGCGAATCCTGGGTCAGTGCATCGGCTACACGGCTGGCTGCAGCGATATAGGCGATATTATCCGCGGAACTGGCAGCGGCATTCTCGATGGGCTTGAGGCTGGAGGCCGGGATGCAAATAACAGAGTTGAGTTCGGGTAGCCAAACTCGGCAGATCGTCTCGCCCCAGAGGGTCTGGGTTTCGATGACCTGGCATGAACAGTTGTGAACCGTGCTGTATTGCCAGGATGAAGCCATCAGGCTATTTCTCCAGCAAGTTCAAGAAGCTTTTCCCTGAAATGGGCGAAACTTGCGGAGGCATTATTTGTGACATCCATGTTCGGAGCAATATTTTCAGCCCATTGGGACTTTTCAGCACCGATAGCCTGCCACCCCCTGGCGGCGAGTGCGGCAGATCCACCGCTGTAAAGAGCATCGGCCAGGCGTTCCCATGTGCCGCAGATGGAATCATTGATATACGAATTTAGGATAGCATCTTTTGCTTTTGGATAAGCAGATTTGACTGCTGGAATATCACCAAGAAACCACGCTTCACCCTCCTCAATAGCAATACAGAACCGGGTTTCTGGCTTGGGATTGCATGCATTCAGGATATCAAACAGCTCTTGGCGGAAGGTTTTAAGGCACTTGTCATCAAGGTCACAAACCAAAATAACTGCCGCAGGATAATCAGCTGGATAATTGATAAAAGTTTTTCCGTAACCGCGCAAGAGGCGTGGGAGCTGATCGAGCAGGATACGCTTGCTTGCATCTGCATTTGCAGCAAGATTCTTCGGAATGCGACCCAATCCTTTATAAAAATGAAAGGTAAATGAATGATCATTACCGACAATCTTGGGAATCAAAATATCAAGTGCTTTCTTTCCGGATTGGTCTTCAACGAGGATCTCGAAATGCATCTGATCACCTCGCATCCAGATAATCACTATACCAAAGCCCGCCCAATGGTAAACCCTCAGCCACCATATTTTTAACAAGAGCATCATCACTCGCCCTGCGTATTTTTGAAAATCCATCCTGACCTTTTTCAAGAATCCATACTTCATCAGGTTCTAGAGCGTCTACAAAATATGGCTGATGTGTGGTAATGAAAATTTGTGACGACCCTTTTTTGCCAGTGGCATGCTCTCTGAATTCAAGGGCTAAAGTTTCTAAAAGCTTATGGTACAACCCGTTTTCTGGTTCTTCAATACAAATAAATGGGGCAGGCTCTGGATCATTTAACAACAACAAATAACTGAACATCTTTAAAGTACCATCAGACATCTGCTGCTGGGTGAATGGTTTTGCGAAACCTTTGTCCTTGAAAAGAAGATAAAGGTTATTGCTTATGCTATCCCGGTACGTCTCAATAGTGCCAATTCCAGGAATCTTTGTTGATATTTCATCAAGTATCTTTTTAAATATAACCGGATGGTTGCGCTCCATGTATTGGACGACATTTACAATATTATCACCATGCAGATTTAGATGTTTCTGTATTCCTGCCTGTGGGACTTTTCTGGCCGAATCAGGCGAAAAATAGCTCAGGTACCAACCTTGAATAAATTTTTTAAATTGCGCTATTCGTGGATTTTCTGAAAATTGTTCTGCTAGAGACACAATGGCTAATTTATGAATATCGAATTCAACGCTCCGTTTTGATGCTTCATCACCTTCTAAAGCATCATCACCAATGTAAACTGTTCCTTTTCCTTTTTCCAATTGCAGGAATGACCTTGGTCGTCCCGAAGCACCGCTACTCTTTGCGCGTTGTCTTAGTCGCTCACTGAGAACAATCGGCAATCCTGTATGCTCTTCTTTGCCAATACTTACCTCGTATGTTATTGGGCGATCATTTTTCGATTCACGATAGTAGATCGTAATAGTTATTGGTTGCTCAACACCTGAAGATGCTAATTTGTCATAACCGCCACGATTTCTTACATTACAGGCTGTCTCCAAATCTGTTTCCATACAATCTGATATAAATCCAAAAGCATCAAAAATCGAGCTTTTTCCAACTCCATTTTTCCCAATCACCACTGTCAATGGAGGTAGCGCATCAGCATTGCGTAATATTGAATCTGTGCCAATTTTTCCCATTGCTATATTACTCAACGAACGATAATTTTGTATTTTAAAACCTTCGATGAGCGGCATTATTTGCCTCCAATTCTAGTTACAGCTTGATCGTACCACATCAGAAGCTTGGGGTCTTCCTGGAGGACGTTTTCAGGTATCTTTGATGCTACGGTGATGATGGTGGCATAGTCGCGATCCTGCCAAGCTTTTTTGAAGCCAGCGCGCACGGCCTCGAGACGGAACACTTTTAAGCGTTTCGGGCCTGAGGCGCGATATTCTTCGAATTCTTTTAGCAGCGAGCGCTCGCGCAGCTTTTCGAGGTCGCCGGCCTTGTTGGAATCGGGTACGTACCAGCGGTCCTTGGCTTTGGTGCACAGGCGCTCATCATCCTTTGGCAAGCTGCGAAATTCTTTGAAATTTGTGGAGAGGTAGCTGTGAATCTGGTTCGGCACTTCTCCTTTTCCATCATAGCGCAAAAAGTTCTGCTCAAGCAGTTCGTCGAGTTCAAGTAGTGTCTCGGTTTTCTGCCATCCTGCTATTTCTTGCATGAACTTAGGCTTTAGTTCCCCCGCCTTCTGAGGCTTTCTGAGAAGCTGCTGCCGCACCCACTGGATGGCTGATGATTCGTCTATTACAAAAAGCTGTAGCTGAAGCACTTCTTTAACACTTAGGCGCTTCTTATCGTACTCGGCTACCTGATCAGGAAGGAAGTACATTTCATCTCGTTCAGAAAATCGCTGAGCCAATCCATTGTAAAACTCAGCTGCTGATAATGGCACAGTCACGCTTCGCTGAACATGAAAAGCTACCATGCGGTCATAGAGCAAGTAGTTCTGACGCTCGGCAATAATCTCAGCTCGCCCGTCTTTATGTACAAAAACAGGAAGTTGCTTAAGGTGTGTTCGAATAAGATCCCAGACTCCATCTACAGTGCCAGCTTCGAGTCTAAATCGTTCCTCTAGTCCACCATTTGGCTTGTAAGCGGAGATAACCAAATCCTGCTTGACGGCGCCGCCGCTTGTGACCTGCTTAAATGACCCTTGCATCTTATCCAGAGTACGAACATCGGCAACCACAAAACCTGCGTACTGTAATGATTCTTGGATAGCATTCCAAACTCTATTCTGGGAATTGTGAAATTCCACAGTCATCCATCTACCAGGTTTCAGTATACGGTAAAATTCCTGAAAACTTTGCGTCATTAACTCCTGGTACTCTCCCAGGTTTTTATTTTGGACGGGATTTTCAATGGCCTCAGGTTCGATATTTGTAAACACTTTCAACCAAGATTCCCAAAGAAAACTTCCCTCAGAATACATTATATTCCCTCCAAATGGAGGATCTACAAAGATGTAGTCCATAGAAGAAGATTCAAGACATCTCATTATTCCTGACGATTGGGTGGTATTGATAATCTTGCCTTTTTTTCTAAATTCGTGATCGAATGCAGATAAAAGAGAATTAATTTTGCGTTCGAGCACTTCTATAACGTTTTTTTCTTGCACAAGTGATGCAATGTATAAAACTCCTGGCATCCCACCACCGCCACCGGTGAAGGACTGTTTTTTATTGACGTAATTGAGTATACCAGTTATAGCCCAGCGCAATTGAGGAATAATTGCGCGCTCCCACGCCTTGGTTAGGATCAGAAAGTTGCGATATGTATAGAAATGATGTGTATGTGTGACCCCAAAATGGTATCCTGCACGCCAAATAGCGCCCCATCCCTCACCACCTTTGTGCATCATGGGATGGGATAGAAATGCTTCGTCTGCTAACAATCGCTCAATTTTTCTTAAGGTTTTTAGGTCTTCTTCTGCAGGAATCTTTTCGTACCGCTTACCGATAGCACTGTAACTAATTGACACAGGAACTTGCTTATTACGCTTGTGGCTCTTTTTTAAAATTGGGTCGAGATATGTTTCAGTAGCGTGCTCCAATCCAGATTTTACAAGAGTCGAACTACAATGGGGGCAACAAAATTCGTCATGCACTTTACCAATTTCATTGGAGTAGGCTACATCGAAAAATACGATCTCTTTAGTACAGTCTGGACATACAAAAACATCGCTCCATACCACATAGTGTATTTGCCCTTTGGCCTTGCAGTCGGTATGATAAGTCTCGTAAACCCAGCTCCATTCATTTTTTAAATAAGAGATCAAGTCGCTTGCAGCAGAGCCGAACTTAGTGGGGGAAATTGGGCTATTATAATTTGATGCTATAAATGATGCAATAGGAGCAAGGTCATTCAGCACTGCTCGCCGTACTCCTAACGTGGAAAATGCTACCCACAAAGTCTTTCCGTTCTCATCCATTTCCTTCTTGCTTATTCTTCCATCCTTATCTACCCGATAACCCAGCGACTCGATTACCTCCTTGTTGCCACACATCTGTGAAGCCACCCCCGTCATCCCAGTCCCGCAAAACCCATCAAAAACCACATCTCCCGGCTCGGTGTAGTGCAAAATGTAGCGCATGATAGCCTTGTGCGGTACTTTGGTATGGTAAGAGTGGGCGTTGTAGATCGGGTCGTTCTTCCCTTCGCTAACATCCGCAGCAAACGGTTCGCGGCTGTAGGGTACGCTCGGGTCGTAGGGCTTGCCATAATATTTAATAAAATCCGCGATAAACGGATTCGGACAGGCAGTATAGTATGGCGGATCGGACAGCGCCAGGATATCCTCGTCGGCGCCTATGGGGAATCCTTCGATTTTGCGGAACTCGGGATCCTTTAACTTTTCAGCCAGAATGGCGAGAAAATGGTTGCGCCGCGCATCGTCGTTGGGAAAGGTCATGCCCAGGCATTGCACCGGTTCTTCATCGGCTGTAACCTCTTCTTCAAAAAGATACTCGGAGCCTGGTCTGCTGGGAACCATCCGTGTCTTGAACAATTCAGGCTGTTTACTGACGGCTTTTGATTTCTTCATTATTCCGAATCCTTTTAATCGCCAACGCACCTACGCCAAAAAAATAAATACCCGAGTTGAACGACTCGTGTTTAAAAATGCTGCCGAAGCAAGACGCTTCGTCCACAATAATCACTCAATTCAAGAAATAACAAAAATCTGCTTGCTGAACATCTGCTGATCATTCGCTCGATTGCACTTTACCACCCTTGAACTCCGTTTCGATTCATTTGAGCCAGAATTTGAAATTTTTTAATTTATTATTCTCTTCTTGGAATGCGCGCAATGAACAGGTTATGTTCATAATCCGATTCCAACTCTAGTTCCGGGACAGCCGCCAGTGCCCGCAGGATGCCGGTGCCGATGCCGCGGTAGGGAAGTTCATCTGCTTTTGTAGCAAAAGAAGCGATGAGTGGGTTGCGGATAATCGAAACACCGTTGCGGATATTCTCTACGGTGATGTTGTTAGGTAACGCGCCCGGGCTGATCAGCTCGATACGATTGTCGAACATGAATACGCGCCATGGAGCAGAGATAAAATAGTCGCGGTGCAAGAGCATGTTGACGACCAGCTCTTCCAGGGCGGCTGAAGGCACCTCCAGATCGCCTTGCGTGTTGAAATTTTTTCCATCCTGTATACGCCGTAGATTACGTGTAAGGAAAGAAATCGTCCCTTTGTACAAATCACGAAGGCAACCGCCGATGTCCTGGCTGTCCCGGTATCTATCGCCGGCGGGATCGTTGCCGACGAATGATACCGCCTTGATGATAAACACGGGGCGATGTCTTTGAGGATTGCTGCCAAAAAGCAGCAGTCCGGCCAAGTTGAGCCTTGTGTCCCGCGCCAGACCGAGGTTGTTCAGCAATTGGCCAAGCGAGATTCCCGCGTTGTCAAAATCTTGACCATACTGCTTTTTAAAAAAAGCGCCCAAGTGATCCTGATCGATATCTCCTGACGTGGTTCCATCAACGGGCACTTCATCCGCATGAACCAGGTCGGCGCTTTGAAGCATTCGCTGGATTTCTTCGCGAGAAGTCACCCGGCGTTTATCCGCACCCGATTTCATCCAGAACACACCATTGTTGTCAGAGTAAGGCTTTGAGATTCCCTCAGGCACAGTAACCACCATAATCAGATGCCCAGTGGCAACCGTGATGTTCTGGGTTGTTGGACTGATTGAGGGACGAACTAGATTTGTCGCAGTATTGGACAGCAGTTGATTGATGCGGCGCACATCGTCTGAGGTCAGCCCTGCAGTCGTGCCGTCATCGGTGACTCCAACGAGAATCCTGCCGCCCTTATAGTTCGAAAATGCCACGAGGTCGCCAGCGAGCGATCCGGCATTGGCAAGGTTCTGTTTGAACTGGGTCCGGCTGTCTTCGCCGCGTCCAATTAATTCTACTAGTTCTATTGCTTCCATAGCTGATAAATCTCCTTCCGCCTTGCGAAGGCTTCTTGACCGCCTTCCATGATGGATACAATAGCTTTTTGTATTCCCGGCTCATCAATACTGCCAACCTGAATATCGGCACTTTTCCCGGCAAAAGAGCATGCGCCTACTTGTTCCGAGTCGCCCAGAACGGGGAAATTGGCGTTGTGTGTCGCAAAGATGAACTGGACTCCCGTCTTGAGAGCGCGCACCAACTTTATGACGTCCTCAAATATGGTCTGGTTATCCAGGTCATCTTCCGGCTGGTCAATTACGATGACATCATTATCGCGCTGGCTCAAGATAAAGAGAATCAGTGCCGATGCCCTCTGTCCCAGAGAATGATCACGTAGTTCCTTGCCGTGATATTCGATACGGAAGATATTAGGCACCTGCCAGGTAAGCAAGGAGGCCTTGGCTTCAACAAAGTACCTTCGAAACACATCGCCCGAATCACCGAGATTATTACAAATTGAATCCAATGCATTGTAAACTGAAATGAAATCCGCATGCGAATCCAGAACATCTTTCAAAGTTGCCTCCCGAAACTTGCTACCGCGGAGATGAGTCTGCAGCTCTTTCAGGAACGCAACCTTGTCGCCCTTGTAAAGTGGGATAATCCGAAGCGCTGTCTGGCTTTCATTGAGTTTGTTGATTTCCAACTCTATCTGTTTGAATTCCTGGTGCCATAAGTCAGAGAGCCGCTTCAACTCTTTTAACAGTTCGTCTCGGAGGGCATTTTTGCGTGATCGGCTTTTAGCAACTTCTTCCAATGCCAGCCTGACTTTTTGCAGTTCGGTGTTTAGCTTTACAAAATCATCCGGTCGAATACTGACGCTACCGGCTTGTTTGAGTTGTTCGCTCAGTTTCCGCTCTATCGCCGCGAAATCGTCTTTGAGCACTTCGCGGCGACGTTCCAGTTCCGCCAGTTTGCCGCGCAAAGCTTGCACATCGCTTCGGGTCACTGTGAGAATCTGTCGAGCGCGGTCCGGCGCCAGGCGAATTCGGTCAAGGATAGCGTTGATCTCTGCGATGGTATCTGAATTTTCTTTGGATACCAGCCTGGGCTGCACGGCCAATTCGGATTCCTGCTCTTTCAGAAAAGCATCAAATGATCGGATAAAGGCCTCCACAGCATCAACGATGCGATGAGCATGAGTGACATCAGCATTAAACTCTACCTGACGTTTAAGCTGCTGCTCGACACCATAATTCTTGAAAAGCTCCAGGCGGAACTCGGTATCCTTCCGCTTGCTCGTGTATTCCTGCTCCAGTGCATCAAGGTCCTTCAATTTATCGAAATTCGTCATTACATCCAATACCCACTGGCGCTGGGTATCAATCTCTCGGCGCACAGCATCAAGTTTAGATCCCAGCAGGCGTTCCACCAACTCGCGCTCTGAACTTTCGCCTCTTTTCACTAGTTCCTTTTGGCCGAAAAACAGCGGATTCTTCAAGGGGATACGCACGCCGGGACGCAATTCCCCATCAAAGAAAATATCAGCTCGCTCGTTCAGTATCCGGCGTATTTCGTAATGCCGGCCTTGTGCGTCTTCCACTTCGACTGCGACCTTTCCGCCGCTGCCAAGGGCAAACCGAACAAGATCCTGCTTGTACTTGAGGTCCAGCTCTTCGGAAGACTCGGGCAATGGCAATTCAAGCGCAAAGCGCAGGCACTCGAGAACGGCGGACTTGCCGCTGCCTCTAATACCAATTAAACAGTTCATCTCATCGGAGAAATCAAGCTGCTTTCCATCAAAAATTCCCCCCTGGAACGTAATTGATCGTATCCAGGAGTGAAGCTGTTTCGAAATAGCCTTGTCGGACAAACGATCTGTTCCAGGTTTTAGGGAAAACTGGACCGCCTCAAAGGTGAAAGCGCCGATCTTGATTAAAGTCTGTTCGCCGCGGCCAATTTCTTCCATTTTTTTTGGATCCGATCCCTGGACCTCGGCGGGATACCAGCCACCAAGCCACCCTTTGACTTTCTCACGCTTATCCCGCGTTCTTACCTTTTGAAAAGCCGCCGTACGTGAGCAGAACAGTTCGTTCTTGCCGAGTTCAGCAATTCGTCCGCCCTCTAGAGCCCCCCATAGGCCGCTTTCATCTTCTACGTGGGCAAAAATAAGCAGATAGTCCTTCGCGAATTTATCCAGCTCGCGGATGGTATCCAATAGATCATGGTTTGACCTGGCATTTTTATTATCATAGTTTGTCTGCCCAGCAAAAGTAAGATTAAGAAATGCTTTGATGTGATCAACGCTATCTCGGTTATCGATCCAATCCTCATGAAAGACGATGAGCGTGTGAATACCATTGCGGCCATCTTTGACCGACAACTCGACGCCGGGCATTAGGTAGATATCTTGCTGTTTTGCCGATTTCCGGAGCGCCTTGAACTCTTCCCGGTCAAATTTGTTGTGATTAGTAATAACGCCGACGCGAATGTCCGCTTGTTTAAGCGCAGAGATGTATCGTGACACAAAATCATTCTCTGAACCTGCGTCTTTGAATTCCTTATCCCGCCTGGTATGCAGGTGGAAATCAGCTCGCACCCATCGGCTCCCGTGAACGAAAAAGGGTATGCTTCCATTCATGGCTTTCTTCTCCATACTGCGTTTTCTTAATTTATGCGAGTTTCATCCATTCATTCGCATATTTGCTAAAACTTGTTGCTCCGGTACTATTCTGAACTTGCTGGGCCTTTTGCCCACTTGGCAAGTCGTCGTCTTTATCCTTTTTGCCAGGATTAGGAGGAAATGCTTGCGCCGCGCTTCCGGTCCACTAACCAAGTCGCTCCCTTATCATCCTCAACTTGGTCACTTTCAAGGGACTTGCCTAATGGAAAAATTGCCGATTGTGATACCATACAGGTAAAGCTTAAATATTTCCATTTATGATTTTATAAACGACAGCATGTTCCTTTTTGGGAGAAATATTCAAATGTTGTGGATTAGAAAAAAGCGTACCCATTGCATTATGCGGCACTTTTTAAAGCTTCATTGACCGGTTCACCATCGATGAATTTTTCACCGGCGAGGACAAACGGCAGCAGTTTGAATGCGCGCAGTTTTTTCCAGGTTTTCTCTGCTTCCTTTGTCAATTTGAATACCATGGTCAAAGTCGCATTTCTTGAACCGCAACCCTTAGTACGTTTGGTCCGAAGTCGGACTGTAGCGAAGGTTGATTCTATCGGATTGGTCGTACGAATGTGCACCCAATGCGCTGCCGGGAAATCATAGAAAGTGAATAGTTTTTCAAAGTCCTTGACCAGGCATTTCACCGCATCGGGATATTTGTCCTCGAACACAGCAATAAATTGTTCATACGCTTTTAGCGCCGCTTTTTTATTCGGCGCCATATACATTTCATGGATCATGGCCTTGGCTCGGCCCTGCAGTTTTTTCGGCAGTTTGTCAAGGATATTGGCAGTCTTGTGAACCCAGCATCTTTGCTCAGCGGTCTGTTCGAATACTTCCGGCAGGGCTGCCCAAAAACCAAGCGCACCATCACCGATTGCCAGGCTAGGCTGGTTAAGGCCGCGTCCCTTCAAATCCAGAAGCACGCCTTTCCAGCTGATTTTGCTTTCGCGCTCACCATCACTTATGGCCAGGAGTTCTTTATTGCCTTGCGCATCTGCACCTATAACTACTAAAATACAAGATGTTGCGTCTTGTAACCGAATATTGAAATAGATGCCATCCACCCAAATGTAGATATACTGTTTACCAGATAAGTCGCGCTGGTTCCAGGCTTCATACTCTTGAATCCATTGTTCTTCTAGGCGCACAACCGTGGCCGATGACAAGTTCGGCGCTTGATCACCCAGGATCGAAGAGAGCGCGGTTGGGAAATCCTTTGTTGAAATACCCTTTAGGTAAAGCATCGGGATCAAATTATCCAGGCTTGGACTACGGCGAATGTACTTGGGCAAAATGGCGCTGCTAAAACCTTCCTCGCCGGTGATCTGGCGCAGTTTACGATCATCCACTCTGGGTTGCTGGACAGGGATTTTGCCGATGCTGGTCAGGATATATCTGGAATCACAATGCCCGTTCTTGACCACAAGTTGATGACCGTTTTCGTCTTTCCGGTCTTGACAGCTTTGGATGAAATTGCCCACTTCGGTTTCGACGGCATATTGAAGCATCTTCTGTGCGCCTTGAAGAACAAAATCCTCCAGAAGGGACGTATGACGACTTTGATTTTTATCTTGACTGGTATCTTCCTGATGATTACTTTCTTTTATGAGCGTATCCTCCTTGGTTTGTTTTGAATTTAGCCGATTGAATTCAAGCCAAAGGATACGCTTTTTTTTACCTAAATCCACAACATTCTAATATAACTCACCTTTTTGGTTGATCAGCTTTTAAAAGCATATTTTGCGTTCATTCGCGGTTCCTGGTCCAAAGTCAGAAGGTTGTTGCCACTGATCAGTTCGCACAAAATTTTGCCGAATCATAAAAACCAAAACATTATGGCTAGAAATGTTTCCTGCCTGGCGAAAAAGTCAAGTCCAAAATCTTGTGTAAAAGTCATGCCTTTGAGGCGTAACCCCATTA
>CAZRMB010000028.1:11486-17055 GCA_964600925.1 uncultured Syntrophomonas sp. | reverse complement strand
TTGTCCTCCATTTCGTGATTGTTGAAATCCGGAAATGAAGAACAAGCGGCGGAGCTCGGCAGTGTGGTATAGCTGCAAACAGCAAAACAGGAGTACACCTGTGAACATAGTTGCCCACAGGTATGCTCCTGCAAATTATTTCATATTTTACCTGCTCTGATAGTTCGTGCTGCTGCCCGCGCTGTTCCCTTAAAAAGCACAGGCTTTTTTTGACGAGCTACCGGTTAGAAAAGCGATGTGTAGCGGATTGTAGTCCGCTTCATCACGCTCGGCCGCTATTGAAGAGCGGCCGCCTGAAGCTCAAGGCATGTCGAATGCGCATAGAAAAACCCTCCAGACTTGTGAGCTTGGAGGGTTAAGATATCGCTTATTCAAGCATGGAAAACAGACCCGCCAAACTCACGTTTTTTTTGTTGGGCGGGTAGCGCCTTTCTTTTTTCCTATTTATGAAAAGACCTGCCGCAAATAAGGGCAGGTCTAGTACGCAATCCTTTACGGCAGCCAGGCTGTCATCGCGCTCTCGCACCTTAGACCCTCGGCTTTGCGTCCCTGCCTTTCGGCAGGTTTGCCCTTAACATAATGCGGAAAAATTTGTACTTTTGTTTGAAAAATATATAGTAGTGAGAAATGAAACGGGCCTATGGGTGCTGGCGCGATGACCAGAAAAGGCTTTGGCTTCCTGCTCCGGCGTGGGGAATTCCGCCAAAGGTGCCGGTTTGGGACTTGGTATGGCCTGCCGTAGGAATTTGGTTGTGTCTTCTAGCGACTTTTCGTCAGTACAGAAATGACAGCGGGCAATCGCAGGGGGATTCTTCAGCAGCAGAAGAACGCGCTGAAAGACCGGTTTGCGGACATTGGCAGGCAGATGGAAGGTTTGTAAGGCAAACAGATAACCGGGGACGCTCCGGTCATTTCTGTTTTGAGACGAGGTGAAACGGTGTCAAGACCAGGAAAATGGCGAACTGGCTGCTGCCTTCCCGAGAGCAGCCAGTTCGCCCCAGCGTGTTATTTCAGTTTTATCACTTCCATTACTGTCATCACGACGCCTAAGCACATAAAACAGACGCCCACTACTTTTTGCAGGGCTTTTTCGTTTACACGGTTGGCATATCTCGAGCCCAGTATGCCGCCGATCACCGCGCCGATAGATAAAAAGCATCCTAAGATCAGATCGATGTTTCCCCGGTATGCATAGCCTATCGTTGACGACAATGCGGTCATTGCCATGATAAGCGTTGACGTACCGATTGCCTTGTGGAGAGGATACGACATAATCACGATTAATGCCAAAAGAATCATAACGCCGCCGCCGGCTCCGAAAAGACCGCTGAGAATGCCGATCCCGATTCCTATGATGATGGAGGAAACAATCTGCTGCCATCCTTTCGTAAATTTTGCCTTTGGTTCCTTTTCCTCGCCTTTCTTCTTATAGCTTTTAATAAGCAGGCCGATCCCTGCGATGACCAGAATAATTCCGAACATCGCGGACAAGGGACCCTCTTTGATTTGACTGGAAAACAGCGCTCCCAACTGTGCTCCGGCGATTGATGAGACCGCCATCCAGAGGCCGGATTTGATTTCGATATTGCCATTTTTGAAATAGGTGTAGGAAACGGTTATTGATGCGATCACATCAACAAAAAGACTTGTTCCAATGGCGGAATGCGCGCTGACATGAAAAAACATCGTCAATACGGGAACGATGACCATAACTCCGCTGGCGCCGATCAGACTTGTGATCCCCCCTGTAACAACACCGATAGCAACGGCCAATAAGTAGAACATGACATTCATTTTAGCTACCTCAACATGCTTATGATTTGGTAATAGTCTTGATTTTCAAAAGATATTCCAAGAAGCTGATATTATCGTCATCCTTGTCCGGATGAAATTCAATCATTGCGACGATTGAGACCAATAGGGACTCAGTCAGCCTCATCGTAATGTTCTCTGGTAAAGATTCAATAATCTCCATATCCAAATTGGATATTATTTCGCAGACGCTTGCAAACAGTTTTTCTTTCAATTCTGAAAAACATCTGTTTGCCTTTAACTCTTCTACGGAATTATCCAAAAGAACTTTGCCCAACCCGTTCCTTTCTTTGATGTCGTAATAAAGAGTAAAAATCAATTTGTGTAGCTTTTCATCTGTGTTGCAGTCGGATATACTGATCTCGTTCAATTTATCAAAAGTCTCTGCCCAGCTTTCGCTTAAAACACTTAAATAGAGCTGTTGCTTATTTTCATAATAATGATAAAGAGTCCCCACCGCGATGCCGGACTTTTCGGAAATCATTTTCATGTCGACATTGAGATATCCATATGTGATAAACAGATTCATTGCACAGTTTTGAAGTATCTTGTCAACATCCTTAATAATTTTAGGCATGACAGCTCCTCCTTTCTTTTTTTGTGAATCGTGGTTCATAAAAAATTATATACTTATATGGTAAAAATGTAAAGAGGTAAAATCCAAGTTACCGGGAGCGCCATGTGAAATCCAGGTAAAACAAAAATAAGCAGATTATAGAAAGGCAATTTGGAATCCGACAAACGAAGGTTGTAGAACGTTTATGTCGAATCTCAAATATATTTGGAGAATCAAAGAAAAATCCGAGATGATGTCACAAATCCGCATATACATGTACCTATGGAATTGGGGAACTGGCCCCTCACTTATTTCCACGTTGAGCGAGGGGCCAGCAGAAAAATTTTTAATTTTCCATGAGCTTTTTCAATTTCGCCAAGATTTTTATCTTTCGGTCGTGAATGGTCCGCTGTGGAACGCCAGTTTCTCTGGACACCTGATGCTCGCTTTTATTATCAAAAAACAGAGCGGTAATCAACTTCTGTTTTTCCGGGCTGAGACGCTTGAGGCAGGTTAGCATTTTTTCGATCATCACGGCCTTAATCGCGGCATCGTCTACATCTTCTTCAGCGGAGGGAAACTGCTTGTTTTCCTCCAGAAGCCGTTCGTAGGAATCCTCCCGGCTGGGGAGATAAGTAATAGTTCTGCTGGCAGGATTGATCCGGCATCGCTCGACTTTGATGTCATACTGCAGGTATTCCATCTGACGGTCGCTTTTTTCTAAAATCTCAATAATTTCTTTGCTCACGCCGGGATACTCCTCCCGGTAATTTGTCTTTTTCTGATACTTCGCCATAGGGCTTGTCCTCCATTTCGTGATTGTTGAGATCCGGAAATGAAGAACAAGCGGCGGGGACCGGCAGCGTGGTATAGCTGCAAACAACAAAACAGGAGCGTATCTGTAAGCATGGCTGCCCACAGGTATGCTCCTGTAAATTATTTCATATTTTATCTGCTCTGATGGTTCGTGTTGCTGCCTACGCTGTTCCCATGAAAAGCACAGGCTTTTTTTGACGAGCTACCGGTTAGAAAAGCGATGTGCAGCAGATTGTAGTCCGCTTCATCACGCTCGGCCGCTGTTACCGAGCGGCCGCCTGAAGTTCAAGGCATGTTGAATGCGCATAGAAAAGCCCTCCAAACTGGTGAGCTTGGATGGTTAAGATATTGCTTATTCAAGCATGGAAAACAGCCCAGCCAAACTCACGCTTTTTTTATTGGGACGGGTAGCGCCTTTCTTTTTTACTTGTTTACGAAAAGATCTGCCGCAAAAAGGGCAGGTCTGACACGCACTTCACGGCAACCAGACTGTCATTGTGTTTACATACCTTTGCTAATATTATCAAAGTAAAAATGAGATCACCGCCATAAGCGTCATCCAGTTATTTGCAATGTTTTACATATGAGAAGGAAGAGGGATGCTTTCTTCCCCAAACGACGTACAAAATAACTGAGGCAATGTTGGATAAGGAAATGATAACGAACATTTTACTATAACCGCAGCAGGTAATTAAGAGCCCTGCAATACCGCCGCCTATGCCAATTCCAATATCATAAGCGCAGAGAAAAGTGGAGTTAGCGGAGCCGCGCCTCTCGGGAGGAGCAATGTGTACGGCCATAGACTGTAGTGCGGGTTCGAGTCCGCCGAAACCATAACCGGCCAATACGGCAGACAGGATAAAGGCGACGGTATTTGGATGAAAGGCCAGCAACAGGAAAGCGACAAACATGGCGGCGTTACAAGAGTAGACGAAAAGGCCTTCCCCTTTCCGGTCCGCCACTTTTCCGACCGTGATACGTACCAGCAAAAGCATACAGGACATTATCGCAAAATAAATACCGCCGGTCGGGAGGCTGTTATCACGGGCATACTTGGCAAGAAAGTTCTCAAGTGCGCCAAAAGTGAGCAGAAATACCAGCATTACACTTGATGCCGGAAGCGCATCTCTGTCAATCAGTGCCTTGAAGTTCAAAGGCTTCTTTACAGCCTCGACCCGGGGTACCTTAAGAAGCAGAAATATGATTAGCGCAATAACCGCGGAACCCGCAGAGCAGAGAAACAGTGTGGTAAAACCCATATTATCCATCAGATATAACCCCAAAGCGGGAGCGCAAGAGGTCGCCAGTGCCGTAGCCATGCCGAACATGCCCATGCCCTCGGCAAAGCGCTGTTTTGGAATGATATCGGTGGCAATGGTACTGGTGGATGTATTGGAGCAGGCTAAGGAGGCCCCATGTACCATTCTGCAAACGAACGCAAGGAAGAGTACAGAAACACACATATATCCTACAGGCATCAGGATCAGTCCGCAGATACCGACAACCAAGATCGCTTTCCGTTTCCCGTTGTCTAGCATCCAACCGATAAACGGCCTGCAAATAACTGCGATCAACGAGAACAAAGTCGCGGCAAGTCCGGCAAGCGCCTCATTCCCTCCAAGACTTTGTATGTAAAATGGGAAAGTAGACAACAGCATAATGTGGTTCAAGAAAACAAGGAAATTTATCAATATAATAAACACGAAATCTCTTGTCCACAATTTTACAGCCGGTTTGCTCATACCGCTGCCTCCTGTTCGCATGATTTACAGTTTTCTGCAAGCTGTTTTTTGAATATTGTCCGGAAAAGCCATCTGACGAACGGACCCGCAAAAAATACCTGCCACAGCAGGGCCATAGGAAAGTTGCACACCAAAGTTTGCAGATAAACAGCAAGCAGTGTTTTCAGTCCGTTGTATTTAAAAATAACAGCAGCCCAAAAGCTCATAATCGGACACATCAGAAACACCGTACAGCCCGCAATTGTCACTGTGACCAGCATAGGGTTATCTTTGCCGGGTGTTACCAGCTTGAATGCCCTCTTCCGGGCAATAGGACCGGCAATGAAATGTTCCATAATGAAAACGATAACAGTCATCAGCGGTATATCCTTCCAGTGCCAGGCGGCCTTGAACATCCACATATCAAATCCACCGTGACCGATGCCAAGATTATAATGTTCCATTCCAAAAGCCATCGCCAGTGACATCAACAAAGCAAATATGATTTCCTGAAATTTCGTTTTAGGCATAGTAAGAATCCTTTCAAATACGAAAATGAGAGATAAAACTTAAAAAACTGTACTGTGTAATTGCTGAGGTAGACCATATAAAAAAGCGCGTAAGTCCAAACCTGGACTTACGCGCATGCTGCTCGGTGAGTTAA
>CAZRMB010000028.1:0-11386 GCA_964600925.1 uncultured Syntrophomonas sp. | reverse complement strand
AAAAAAGCGCGTAAGTCCAAACCTGGACTTACGCGCATGCTGCTCGGTGAGTTAATTGTAACATGTTTAAGAAGCAAAAGTCAAACTTTGTTATGACCGAGAAGCACCTAGCGTATTCCTATGTCTGCGCGTTTGACTCGATATATTTCCATTCTTCGATACGTTGGTGCGAATACTATGTAACATTGATATCTCCATGTTGTATGCTCTAAACTACTTATATCCGATTCCTTCATGAATTAGCCTCCTTGACATAAATGCAAGATGTTTACATGGTCAGCACTTTGTTTTATCATTAGCGGGAGATTATTTTATTGGCAAGAACTGAAATCTCATGCACGTTATCAATGAATGCCCGTACAAGTGACGGATCGAATTGAATCCCCGCGTTCTCCTCCAATTCGTGGCACGCATAATACTGAGTTTGCGCCGCTCTATACCTTCTGTTGCTGGTCATAGCATCGTAAGCGTCGCATATGGATGTAATCCGGGCAACCAGCGGAATATCATCATATCCAATCCCATATGGATAACCGTTTCCGTTCCACCATTCATGATGACATACAGCGGCGTCAATCACCAGGTAAAAAAATTGTCTTGGCATCTCTAGAATTGATCCTTCTCCTGCCTGATCAAACAATTTCTTGGCAAACATCGGATGTTGGCAAACGATAGCTCTTTCTTGTTCTGTAAGCCTGTCCGGTTTCATTAAGATACTTTTTGGCACCCATGCTTTTCCGATATCGTGATAAGATGCCGCCACTCCGAAATATTTGTACTCATTACAGGTGTCATAGCCGTACAGCTTCTGTGTCAGAATGCCAACCAGTTTTCCGACACGGCGCATGTGTTCCGCTTCTTCTTTAGGAAGTGATTCAATGATCTTTCTGATGTCTGTTCCGGCGTAAAAAGCGGTTTCCATTTATGCCCTCCCTTTTATATGTCTGATTGATCGGCATTTCTGCCTTGCGGCTAAATGGCAGCACCAACATGTACGTTCTCAAAATGTTTGTCCTGCATTTATGATGAATAGAGCTTGTTCAGATGGGGAAATATAAAATATAATGGATTTGGTTTCTGGCCACGGTTTATTTGAAACCGCGCATTTTGACCGGAAATATGCAGACTGCCTACCTTTTTAGGCAGTTACGACGAAGTCTGTGACGGCGTATGAGTCACTTTCCATCTGTATGATGTGCATTTCATTCAGCTTGTCTATCGCTTTCTTTTTTTGCTCCATGAGGGAATGGGCATAGGTATTCAGGGTAATCGAGACATTTGTATGGCCCAGTATCTCGCTGAGCGTCTTGATATCGACACCGAGTTCCAGCGCACGAGTGGCAAAGGTGTGCCGGATCGCATGAAATTTGCGTTTTTTCACACCGGCTGCATCTAGTATTTTTTTAAATAGTCTTTGATAGGTTCGCGGGTCAAGCGGATCGTCGGAGCCTGAAAGTACATAACAATTTTCGTTTTCGGCATACATTTTCATCTGGTTTGAAAGCTCCAACAAAAAATTAGGTAAAGGAATTATCCTGATTGATTTTCGGCTTTTCGGCATGCCGACAAGCAGGATCGTTTTACCACCGTTGCTTTGAAAATTTTTATTTCGAGATACCGTTCGTTTTATGGACATGGTTCCCGCCTCGAAATCAATGTCGCCCCATTTTAGGGCGCACAGCTCCCCGAGCCTTATGCCTGTGTAAAAGCAAAGCAGTATTCCAAGCGCCCGACTGTCTTCAAAATTAATTGCTGTGTTTTCAATAAGCCGCTGTTCTTTGATCGTGAAAACCTGTATAGCAGCAGCTTCTACTTTTGGCAGCCTAATCGCCTCAATAATCGGCGCATATTCCTTGGAGCCCTTAAATATATCTCTCATCGCCGTTTTGAAAATCGAAACAATTTTCCGTTTATATGACTCGGAAAGCGAAGGGTTGTCATTGATCTGTTTAACAAATCGCACGACCTGAATCTCCGTGATTCGCTTGTTTCCTGTTTCTTTGAAAAACGGAATCACATACTTTGTCAAACAACGGTAATAGCTTTCATAGGTTGATGGTTTCACTCGCTCCGCAAGGCCGTTATTTAACCAGGATTCAAATAATAAAACGGCACTCATAGAGGCACTCGGCACTTTTAGTTCACCTGATTTTACGCATTCCTGTAATATATTTCTCTTTTCCTTTACTTCCTTGTAGGTCTTTGCGTAGGAATACTGATATTTGCCGTTTGATTTCAGCACACGGCACTCCCAGCGTCCATCCTTGCGTTTATAAATGTTTTCCCCGCGTCTTGGCATTTCTTCAGATGCTCCTTTCAAATTGACATTCTATTTGACGGCGAATAAATAATAAAATACCGCCAAACAGCTTATGTATGCCAATCAATATCTCGGGGAATTATTCATAACGCTGTATTTTTTTTGCTTGAAGGATTGTTTTATGTGGGTTATAATCGAAATAGGTCGAAATTATCCGTAAAAAGATGGACGCGGTTTCAAATAAACCGCGACCCGATATGCTGCATTTTATTAATAATTCCAGCTTTATCAGCTCATTCATTTGCTGGTGACGGCGAAAACCCTAAAAGATTTATATATAAAAATGGAGGCCCGGTTTTAGATACCGGACCTCCATTTTTCATAGTTACGCGGAAAGAGGTTATAAAAAATCTGTGCCATCTGTGCACGGGTGGACTGGTCTGTCGGATTCAGTTTTCCGTCGCTTCCGGATACAATGCCGCCTTTTACAAGGGTTTCAAAAGCATCTTTCGCGTAGTCCGAAATGGATGCGTAATCGCTGAAATCTGAGAGTGCTTCCGGCAGTTCGTTTAGTTCGTCGAGCGCACGGTAGAGCATCGTAAACATTTCCTGCCTGCTGATTTTGTTTTCAGGCGCAAACAGATTGTTGCCGATGCCGTTCGTGATGCCAAGTTCTTTCGCCTTTGCTACGTATTGCCTGCGTCGGTAAAATTGCCGGTCGGGTTTGCGTCAGGCTCAATGCCGTAAGCGCGCATCAGCATCACGATGAACTGTCCGCGCGTCACTGCGGCGTCTGGGCTGAATGTCGTCGTTCATAATGCTCCGCGCGGCGCAGAATGTTACCGGAGCATGGTACCACGCGCCGGAGCTGACATCCGTGAAGCTGACCTTGCTATATCCCACGGCATACTGCGAGAAGTGGGAGCGGTAAAGTACACAGTTTCCGTTTTGCTGTTGTATGCTCCGCGACCCGCCTGGATACTGCCCGCGTCGTCCACATAGTACGTCACGACACTTCATTGTAAAACGGCCTTTACTGCAAGACTGGACGGCGATATAAAATGCGGACAAAGACAAAAAAGTCAGTAAACCAGCATAACTGCTTGGTTTGACTATTTGTTACGCCCGTATTTTTTTATTTTTGTCCTTGATTTATTATTTAATTATCTGTACGATGAAATTATCCGTACTCCAAAAATCACAAAAACTTAAAGCATCCGACGAAAAGCCGGATGCTTTGGACTATCACTGAGAGGTCAAAAATGTGTTATTCGATGTCATTGCTTTTCATGGCTGTAAGTGTGGCATAAAGCACTTGCAGCTCGTGTTCGGAGCAATCACTCATACCACGTTGAATTTTGTGGATCAATTCTTTGCAGTCTGTCTTTTCGGGGAAAAAAACCTCATCAATTGACATATTCAGTGTTTTTGCAAGCTTGTAGAGAACATCAACGGATGGTTTCCTGCTCCCGGATTCAAGCTGCTTTATGTGTATGGGCGTTATATTGATTATCTCGGCAAGACGCTCCTGAGTAAGATTTTTTTCAAGCCGGGCGCGTTTTATTGCCGCTCCTAAATCCTTTATCTCCAATTGCATTCTGTCAGCCTCCCTTACAGTAATCTTAAAGAATACTAAATAACTTGAAAATCAGCACAGAGAATACTATAATGGATACAATTAGAATACTATTCCAAGTTGATTCGGAAGGTGTAAACGCATTGCTGAACATAGCCATTTGCGACGACATGGCCGCATTACGTGAAATACTGGATGCTGTTATCAATGAGTATGCAGCAAAAAACAACATGTTATGCAGTATTAAGCAGTTTGAGAGCGGAGAAGCACTGGTTGAAGAGTACAAGCGGTGCGGCGGTGGATTTCATTTGATTTTTCTGGATAATAAGATGAAACAGCTAACCGGGGCTGAAACAGCCTTGATAATCAGGAAATATGACAGGCAATGCGGCATTGTATTTGTTACATCATGCGATTCTCGTTATGAATTCACGGCGTCGGCTCCATTAAAAATTTTACAAAAGCCAATAGGAAAAGAGGAAATTTTTAAGGTGTTGGACATGTTTTTAGCTGGTTCGCGTCAACAATGCGGATAATATAATTAAGAAGTACCAAGGAGGCATAATGGAACGAAACGTCGAATTTAACAAGCGGGATACCTTTTTCTATGACTTATTCCTGGGGAATAAGATCGGGCAAGTTATTGTAGATGAGCAGTTCAATATCATGTTTGCAAATAACCGAATGTTTGAACTTCTCGATTTTGCACCATACGATGTTGTAAACATGTCCTTCGGCCAAGCTTTCCATTGCGGCGAACTCGGAGCAAATTGCCAGGAATGCGGAGCAGGTGATTCGGATTGCTGCAAAAACTGCGGCGTGATGAATGTAGTCAGGACGATAAGGCGCGGCAGCTTAATTGACAACAGCACCGTCAAATTTTCCTACTACTATGATAATCATTTTGAAGAGAAATGGTTTCAGCTTAACGGCGGCATACTCTCATATCACGATCAGGATTGCATCGCTCTTGTTCTTGCTGATATAACTGATTTGAAACAGCGTGAAAAGCATTTAAAGGAACTGCTTTCCTTAGACCTTGCAACAGGCTCTATGAACAAATACAGTTTGATGAAAGCTATCAAGAAACGGGTAAGAGCTAAAGAGACGGCTGACCAATACAGTATTTGCATGATAGACTTTGACAATTTTAAGTCTCTTAACGATCAGCATGGGCATTTGTTTGGCGACAGAGTACTGGAGAAATTTTCGGATATTGCGAGGAGACATATCCGAAAAGATGATATCTTTGGGCGCTATGGCGGCGAAGAATTTATTTTTGTGTTCAATAATATTGACGAGCGACAGTCTCTGGAGATATTGAAACGGATTCATACGGAACTTGAGAAATATTTTGCAAAGAGATATAAGATAACGGTTACATTCAGCGCCGGTGTTTTTACAATTGACCATGGTACGATGCCGTTGTCTCACACCGAGTTACTTGTTAAGGTTGACAGCCTTCTATATGAAGCCAAGAGCCGGGGGCGTGGCAGGGCCATGAGTTCATCAGGCGAAATACCATTCAATACATAACAAAAAGAGCATGTTCCTATGCTCTTTTTGTTATACATTGCGATTGAATAAGTGTAGTTGAATGTAGAATTTTACTTACATATGGATCAAAAAAGTGCTAAAATATTATTGCAGCGTGTAGTTCTGACGAACGTAAGTCCTGTTGTCAGAGTTACATGCTTTTTAATTTTTGACATAGCCGGAGATGGGATATTCTATGGAATTTTCAATAAAAAACGCCGAAAAGCTTGATAACGACAATTTCATTATGATATCCGGAGCGAGAGAGAATAACTTAAAAAACGTAAGCCTTTCGCTGCCCAGGGAAAAGCTGATCGTTTTTACCGGCGTCAGCGGCTCCGGAAAGTCCAGCCTTGCGTTCGATACGATCTATGCGGAGGGACAAATGCGCTATGTGGAGTCGCTGTCCTCCTACGCTAGGCAGTTTCTCGGGCAGCGAGGAAAGCCTGACGTGGATTCAATCGAAGGTCTTTCGCCCGCAATCGCCATAGAGCAAAAATCCACCTCCGCCAATCCCCGTTCAACTGTAGGGACGGTAACTGAAATATACGACTATCTGCGTCTGCTTTGGGCAAGAATCGGCATTCCTCATTGTCCGAAGTGCGGAAAAGAGATCAAACGCCAATCGGTCGACCAGATCGCTGACCGAATTATGACGCTGCCGGAAGGGACCCGTTTTCAAGTATTGGCTCCCGTAGTTCATGGAAAAAAGGGAGAGCATCAAAAGCTGCTTGAAAATATCCGCAAAGGAGGCTATGTCCGCGTCCGCGTGGACGGCTACATTTATGATCTGTCAGAGGAAATCAAACTGGATAAAAATCTGAGGCACAATATAGACGTTGTTGTTGACCGGCTCGTTGTGAAAGCCGACAATCTGCTCCGTATAGCGAATTCGGTTGAAACGGCTCTGATACTAGCAGATGGCCTTGTGGTGATTCAGCAAACGGAGACCGATACTGAGGAGATGTTCTCACAGAGCTACGCCTGCCCTGACTGTGGAATATCTCTTCCGGAACTTTCACCAAGGATGTTCTCCTTCAACAGTCCTTATGGGGCCTGTAAAACCTGTTCCGGGCTTGGCTTCTTTCTGAAAATCGACCCGGAGCTTGTTATCGCCGACAAAAACCTGCCGCTGAGTAAGGGCGCTGTCGCCGCAAGCGGCTGGCGCAGCGCGGTTGAGGGTTCCATAAGCTGCGCCTATTACACCGCGATCGGGAAAAAATACGGCTTCACGGTGAATACGCCGCTCCGCGAGCTTTCGCAGGAAGCCTTGGATGCTATTCTTTTCGGCACCGGAAAAGAAAACTTGGATATCTCTTATACAAACTATGGCGGCTTTCGGTCGGCATCCCGCCCGTTTGAGGGAATTGTCGCCAACCTGGAGCGGCGGTATCGGGAACAGCAGTCCGACGAGGCACGCCGGGAGCTGGAGAGCTACATGTCGGCACAGCCTTGTCCCGATTGCCGCGGCGACCGTCTCAGTCCCGTTGTGTTAAGTGTTACAGTGGGCGGCAAAAATATCTCGGATTTTTGCAAGCTGACCATATTGCAGGCGAGAGCTTTTATCGACAGCCTGACGTTGACACCCTCCGAGGAAAAGATTGCGGATTCCATTCTGAACGAGATCCGCGCGCGGCTGGATTTTCTGCAAAAGGTCGGTCTTAGTTACCTTACCCTCTCCCGCATGGCAGGGACACTGTCAGGCGGTGAAAGCCAACGTATCCGGCTGGCAACGCAAATAGGCTCCGGTCTGATGGGCGTCCTATATGTTCTTGACGAACCCTCCATTGGCTTACACCAACGGGACAACGAAAAACTTCTGTCCTCACTCGAAGCGCTTCGTGATTTGGGAAACACGCTAATTGTGGTAGAGCACAACCGGGATACCATATTACAGGCGGATTGGGTTGTGGACATCGGGCCGGGTGCCGGTATAAACGGCGGTGAAATTGTCGCGCAGGGCGGACTGAAAGACATATTAGCGGAACCGCGCTCTATCACCGGACAATATCTCTCCGGGCAAAAAAGCATTCCGGTTCCGGCGCACAGGCGCACCGGAACCGGACATATGCTTTCCATCTACGGCGCGGCTGAGAACAACCTGAAACACATCAATGTGCAGATTCCTCTTGGAACTTTCACCTGCGTGACCGGTGTGTCCGGGTCCGGCAAATCCAGCCTTATAAACGAAATACTCTATAAAAAGCTGGCGCACGACCTGAATCATGCCAGGACCAGAGCCGGGACACACGACCGTATAGAGGGATTGGAACATCTGGACAAGGTAATCAGTATCGACCAGTCGCCCATCGGGCGGACGCCACGCTCAAATCCCGCCACCTACACCGGCTTATTTGAGGATATCAGGGCGCTGTTCGCTTCTACAAGCGAAGCCAAGGCCAGAGCTTACGGCGCGGGCCGGTTCTCCTTCAATGTGCGCGGCGGGCGCTGCGAAGCCTGCTGCGGCGACGGCCTCATCAAAATCGAAATGCACTTTCTGCCCGATCTGTATGTTCCCTGCGATGTCTGCAAGGGCAAGCGGTATAACCGCGAAACCTTGGAAGTCCGATTTAAAGGGAAGAATATTGCTGAAGTGCTTGATATGACTACAGACGAGGCGCTTGTGTTCTTTGAGAACATTCCAAAGCTCCGGCGTAAAATACAGGCGCTCTGCGATGTGGGGCTGGGCTATATCCGATTAGGGCAGTCCTCCACTACGCTGTCAGGCGGCGAGGCACAGCGTGTCAAGTTGGCAGCGGAGCTGCTGAAGCCAGCGACCGGTGCCACAATCTACATCCTTGATGAACCGACCACCGGTCTGCACATGGCCGATATTCATATTTTGCTGGACACCCTTCAAAAGCTGGTGGATGCTGGAAATACTGTGGTTGTGATTGAACATGATTTGGACGTAATAAAATCCGCCGACTGGATTATTGATCTTGGTCCGGAGGGCGGAGACGAGGGCGGAAATATAGTTTTTGCCGGTACGCCGGAACAGATTGCATACTGTTCAGCAAGTTATACCGGGCAATTTCTAAAAAAATGTCTATTGGCGAAATAAGGTGAACTTAATGGCAGCGCTTACCCGCTATTCAAATCCTGAGTTATTAACGCTGCCAGACTGCGGTGGGCTGCTTGAAAATGGAAAATGCAGATGGCTCAATGTCCAGAAATGCAGCGGAGTCAAATGCTCTTATTATCAGAGACAAAACAGTCTGGAAAAAGCACAGGAAAGACTGCGTTCATTAGACGAAGCAACGCAGGAACGTATCGCCCAAAAATATTACGGAGGTACCCGCCCTTGGGCGGATAACGAAGCAAAAACCTGGAGGTAGCATGAAAAATGTATCAGGTCGGAGATCTAATTCTTTATGGAAGCACAGGCGTGTGCAAAGTTGCGGATATTACGACACAAGAGCTGGCTGGGAAGGACGAAAAACAGCTTTTTTATGTTCTGGAACCCTTATATCAGAATTGCACTATTTTTACACCGGTCAATACAACAAAGATATTCATGCGGCCAATTATCTCGAAGGACGAGGCGGAGAGGCTTATTGATATGATCCCAGCTATTCGGGTGGAAGCTTATCATAACCGTGCTTTAAATCAGCTCGCGGAGCATTATAAGGCGTCACTGAGCACACACGATTGCTCGGATTTAATAGAGCTTTCCATGTCCATCTATGCAAAAAAACAGTTTGTAGAGCAGCAGAAAAGAAAATTTGGAGCCGTGGATGAAAAATTCATGAAGCGTGCGGAAGATCTTCTCTTTGGCGAGCTGGCTGCCGCTCTTGACATTCCAAAAGAAAAAGTGCCTGAATATATCACTGAGAAAGTTGAAGAGAAACGGAGGGATCACGATAAATGAATGTAACACATGACCAAGTATGCCACCGCCAGTTTGGGGTTGGAACGGTTATCAATCAAACCATGACGACTATAACGGTACAATTTTGTGAAAGGTATGGCACTAAAAAATTTCTTTATCCCTCCGCCTTTGAATCGTTTTTGACATTATGCAATCCAGCCTCTAAAGAGAAGATGGACGATGAACTGCACCAGATTCAGGAGCGTATGGAAGAAGAACAGCGGAAGCGCGCGGAGGAAGATGAAAAACGCCGTGATGAAGAACGTCGTGCCTTACTTGAATTAAAACGCGCCACCGTAAAGAAGAAAAAATCTCCCGCTAAGAGGAAGACACCGGCTAAGCCCAAGAAACAGCCGGAGGATGCGGCACTCGCCGAAGAAGGTACTGATAAATGACGGAGGATTGCCTGACCGTGCAATACAGGTCAAAGCTTCGCTCGATTGACCTTATGGATTCATTTGAACGATGCAATGAACAGCAGGAGCCTCTTTACAATAAGCTGCTGTTACAAGATGTCTTTACTGTTCTGATCGATGAAATATCCTATCAGGCGGATATATTGATTGCCCGCAAACCCTATGAAATGCCATGGTGCAATATCGGCATTACCTTTACAACGCTCCGCAAACAAATAGCTTACCATACCTTTACCCTCACCGATACGGATTTAATCGACCCTGTATTACAAACACTCAATGTACTCAGGCAGGATAAGCGGCTCCGTGACATTCCGATTGACCCGGTGATCTTAAAAGCTCAGAACAGCCGGAACCGAAGTGGATATGGCAGCAGCTTTCGCGGCAGGCAGCTTTCGCGCCCTGGCACCTTATATGGAGAAACAACACCATATCTGATACAGAGAATCTGCCTGCATGAATAAAAGCCGTAAATAAAAGGAGTACTAACAGTGCGAATTGAAAAAAGCTCCTATTCATCCTATAACTTTTCAAAGGAACTGATAGAAGCATCTGAATTGTCCCGCGTGAAATTTGACAAGTGTAACTTCCGTTGGACGGATTTTTCGGAAATAGATGTGATGTATGGTTGTACATTTGAGTCCTGCGATTTCACAAATGCGCGACTGAATGGTGTGACAATAAAGGATTGCGCCTTTCTGTCCTGTAAATTTAATAACGCCTCGTTTTTTGCGACAACATTGGAAGATTGTAAGATGACAGGGTCGGACTTTTTAAATGCCGAGTGCGGGCTTGCGCAGATCATCGGCGGCGACTGGTCTTATACCGTACTGCGCAAGCAGTCTTTCCACAAGGTTGATCTGTGCAATATTCGCTTCTTCGGTTCCGATCTTACCGAGTGTCACTTTAATGAATGTAAAATGAACGGTTGCGAGTTCAATGAAGCAGTTGCGCACGAAACCAGTTTCTACAAATCTGATATGCGCCATTCATCGTTGGAATCATTCAACATTTTGGAGGCAAGCTTTCGACAGACAAAGCTGGACTTGGAACAGTGTGTTTTGATTGCGGAATATGTGACGGAAGGGCGTTATACACCTGATGAAGTAAAAAAATAGCGAGGAGGGTTCCTACTTATTTATGAACAGGAGGACATGATAGATGTTATCAGATAGGAGTCCCATTCCGTCCGCCGCGCCTGCCCTGGATAAAAAACAGGCAGTGGAGAAAGCAATCACGCAAATCGAGCGTGTCTATGGGAAAGGCTCAATTATGCGTTTGGGAGATAGAACGCAGCTTTCAGTAGATGTCTTGCCGACCGGCTCTATTGGGCTGGACTTGGCCTTGGGAGTCGGCGGCGTACCCAGGGGACGAGTTGTCGAGATATATGGCCCTGAATCTTCCGGTAAAACAACTCTCGCTTTACATATCGTGGCCGAAGCGCAAAAGCTGGGCGGAGAGGTTGCCTATATCGATGCCGAACACGCGCTTGACCCAAGCTATGCCCACGCGCTGGGTGTGGATACGGATAATATGCTGATATCTCAGCCGGACGATGGGGAGCAGGCGTTGGAGATTACCGACTCGTTGATCCGCTCCGGAGCGCTGTCTGTCGTCGTGATAGATTCGGTGGCCGCGCTTGTTCCACGGGCCGAAATTGAGGGAGATATGGGCGACAGCCATATGGGACTCCACGCGCGGCTTATGAGTCAGGCACTGCGAAAACT